>NZ_FOXR01000046.1:0-11851 GCF_900115765.1 Caldicoprobacter faecalis
ATAAGAAGGTCTGTATAGGATTCATCCACCCTTTTATACGGTTCAGGGAGGATGTGGGGTCTGAAATCGCCAGTGCGAGTTCTTGGGACAGAGATGTCCAGGTTACCCATAGGTGTACCAAGTTTTCTATCATAAAAGCCGTTGCCTTTGTCGTTCTCGTTTTTCAAGAGATAGATTTGGCGTTCAGACAACATAAACCAGTCGAGCAAATCCTCCAGCAACTTTTTGAGGGCAGGGCGTGATGGATCTGAATCAGAGCAATACTGGTTTAATACTTTTTCAACCGCCATATTTTTGACTGTTTCATAATAGGTATTTTTATCCATAATTACCAGCCTCCTTTGTGATTTTATTATACACCAGACACAATTTTATTTTAACACCCACAGCAAAAAGCGTAATGGGAACGACAAAGAGAAGGACAATAAAAAGGATAGTAAGTGGGAGGAAAAGGAGAACGAGTATAACAAGGGCAGTAGGAACGGTAAAGAGGGCTGGAACAATAAGGACAACGGTGGCGGCAGAGGAAGTTGGAGCAATAAAGCCAGCGAAGGCAACAAGGAGAGGAATGAGAATAATAGGGATAATAGAAACAGCAGAGGAAATAGTAGGAACGATAGAGACAAGAAAAATTATGGGTATAAAGCCGGCGAGAATCTTAGGCCTTCCATTTTGGCGTTGCGATGGCAAAAAGCCTTTGGACGATTGAGGACTAGATTAGATCTGGATTGAAATGATTAAAGTAAGGCCTTGACAATACATGATGAGTTGTGATAAGTTTTATTTAAATTGAAACCATGAAGGTTTCTGAAAGGGTATATCAAAAATTTTGTTTGATAACCCATGAAGGGGTATAGAGATGCCAAGTCTTGCCTTTTATGGGTTATTTTCTTTTAGAGGAGCTGATGTTATGCACATGGCTGATGCCTTGATTTCACCGGCCGTTGGTGGAACCATGCTGGCGGTTACCGCCGGGGTTGCAGCCTATTCTGCTAAAAAGGTTCAAAATGATATGGATGAAAGTAAAATTCCTCTTATGGGAGTTATGGGTGCCTTTGTCTTTACGGCACAGATGATCAATTTCTCGATACCTGGTACTGGCTCCAGCGGACATCTTGGAGGAGGAATGCTGCTGGCCATACTTTTGGGGCCTTATGCGGGATTTCTTACCATGGCTTCCATTTTACTTATACAGGCTCTGTTCTTCGGCGATGGTGGATTGCTGGCTTATGGCTGCAACGTCTTTAATCTTGGCTTTTATACCTGCTTTGTAGCTTATCCATTTATTTATAAAAAATTTGTGCGCAAAGGCATCAATCCGAGGAACATTTTTGCAGGATCTATGGTTTCTTCGGTGGTTGGGCTGCAGCTCGGGGCTTTTAGCGTTGTGGTTGAGACGCTTTTATCCGGGAAGACCGAACTGCCCTTTGGTCAGTTCCTGTTGTTCATGTTACCCATACACCTTGCCATTGGGGTAATTGAAGGGCTGGCTACCGCGGCAATAGTTACCTTTATATGGAAAGCCAGGCCCGAAATACTGGAGCGAGCGGTTGTCGGCGAAACTCTAAGAGGAGTGCCCATCAAGAAGGTCATGGTAGGGTTGGCGGTTGTAACGGTTATAGTTGGCGGGTTGCTTTCATGGTTTGCTTCTGCCAATCCCGATGGCTTGGAATGGTCTATCGAAAGAGTAGCCGGCACAGCTGAACTGGAATCCGCAAGTGGCATTCACCGTATATTTTCTGAAATTCAAAACAGGGTCGCGTTTCTTCCCGATTATGGGTTTAAGACAGTTGAGGATGACACTGCAGGGCAACCGGTTGAGGAGGATGAAAGCTCCTGGCCTTCGGTTGATGCCGGAACTAGCGTATCCGGCATAGTGGGAGGAGCTATTACGCTTGTGCTGACCGTAATTTTGGGATGGATTATAAACGTATCCAGAAAAAGGAAGAGTAAAGCCACTAAAGCTGTTGCTTAATGAAGCTGCTTTAATATTTTTCATTTGGGGAAGGCTCGTATGTCAAATATTACAAATTCGTTATATGATATGGGATTGCTGGATGACCTGGCCAGAAAAAAGACCTTCATCCACCGCATCCATCCGGTGATGAAGCTGCTTACCACCATCGTTTATATAGTTGTGCTTACCTCGTTTGAAAAACATGAGGTTAGCGCTGTTTTGCCTTTTGTCTTTTATCCGGTTTTCATTATTTCTTTTGCCGAGATACCAGTAGTACCCGTCTTAAAGAGGGTATTGCTTGTCCAGCCTTTGATCATAGGGATTGGTATATTAAATCTTTTATTTGACACTTATATCGTTATGCTGGGGAATATCGCCATTTCAAGGGGATGGCTTACTTTTCTATCCATCCTTATAAAATCCAGCTTAGTGGTGATGGTTAGCATTTTATTGGTAGCAACTACGGGTATGGACAGAGTGGCAGTTGCATTACGGATGCTAAAAATTCCAAAGGTTTTTGTCCTGCAGCTTCTATTGATGTATAGATATATATGGTTGCTGATTGAAGAGGGTTTCCGGATGGCCCAGGCCTATTCCTTGCGGGCGCCGGGCCAAAAGGGGATAAAGATGAATGATCTGGGCTCCTTCTTGGGGCAGATGTTGCTAAGAGCTTTTGACAGGGCACAAAGGGTATACCAGGCCATGAACTTGAGAGGTTTTACGGGGGAGTATAATGCTGGCGATGTGTTAAAGGTAAGGTTTAGGGATGTGTTATACTTTGTGGCATGGAGCTTATTCTTCGTTATTGCTCGAATCTATAATATTGCCGCGTTGATAGGAGCATTGTTTACAGGAGTAGGTAGATAGATGAGCTATCATAAACTTGAAGTTAGAAATTTATATTTTTCATATCCGGATGGGCATGAAGCTGTGAAAAATGTGTCTTTTACAATTTATCACGGAGAATCTGTAGGTTTAATCGGTGCCAACGGGGCTGGAAAGTCTACGCTGTTGATGCTGCTGGTAGGCCTTTTACTTCCCGATCAAGGAGAAGTGCTGGTTGGAGATGTCAGACTAACAAAAAAGACGTTATCTGCTATACGCCAGAGGGTGGGCTTTGTCTTCCAGAATCCCGATGATCAGCTGTTTATGCCTACCGTGTATGATGATGTGGCCTTTGGACCCCGGAATTATGGGCTTGATGAAGATGAAGTAAAGCTCAGAGTGGAAAGAGCTTTGGAAATGGTAGGGATACCTCATCTGCGCGACAGGGTACCCTTCAGATTATCAGGAGGAGAAAAACGGGTAGTTGCAATCGCATCTGTTTTATCGATGCAGCCTGACATACTGATAATGGATGAGCCAACATCTGCCCTTGACCCCAAGTCGAGGCGGATGGTCATAAATTTGCTTAAAGGCTTTGATCACACCAAGATAATCGCCAGCCATGATTTGGATATGGTGCTTGAGACATGTAGGAGGGCGATTGTGCTGAATGAAGGGGAAATAGCGGCGGATGGCATGGCCGAGGAGATCTTGCGCGACAAGAAGTTGCTTGAAAGCTGTGGACTGGAGATGCCCCTTTCCCTTCAAAGGTGTCCCGTATGCGGTACTTCCAAAAAGCCTTTGTAAAGCGGTGACGATGGCATGAGCGCTGATTCCTTCGTTTACTTGCCTTCGATTCTTTTGTCGATAGAGAATTGACCGAAAGGTGGACAATTATGCCGAGGGATGACAAAAGTCGATGGAAAGTTCGATGAAAAAATGAAGGAAGGTGAGACGAATGAAATACTTCGAGATGCCCTGTGTACAAATTCCAACTTTTCCGGATAGGGATTTTGTAATAACCAGTTACGGTGCGGTGGGAGATGGTATACACCTAAACACGCAGGCTATTGCTAAGGCGATCGAGGAGTGCAGTTCTAGCGGAGGAGGAAGGGTGGTAATACCCCCAGGGGTGTGGTTAACAGGCCCTATTACCTTAAAAAGCAATGTGAATCTCCATCTTCAAAGAGGAGCAGTAGTGGTATTCACCTCGGATTTTAATGATTATCCCGTTGTGATGTCCCATTTTGAAGGGCAGCAGACATTTAGATGTATGTCTCCAATAAACGGTGAAAATTTGGAGAATATTGCCATAACCGGCCAAGGAATTTTTGATGGCCAGGGCCAGGCTTGGAGGCCGGTCAAGAAATATAAGATGACCGATAACCAATGGAATGAACTCATCAATGCGGGCGGATTTGTGGATGAAAACGCTATGGTTTGGTGGCCCTCAAAGGAGGCAATGGAAGGAGCTCAATATTTTAAAAACCATAATGGTAAAATAACATCGCTTGAAGATGCAAAAAGATACAGGGATTTTTTGAGGCCTAATCTGTTGAGCTTGGTTAACTGTAAAAAGGTATTGTTGGATGGCCCAACTTTTCAAAATTCTCCGGCATGGAATCTCCATCCTGTAATGTGCGAACATGTGACCATTCGAAATGTGACCGTAAGAAACCCCTGGTATGCCCAAAATGGGGATGGCCTGGATCTAGAGTCATGCAAAAATGTCGAAATATATAATTCAACATTTGACGTAGGCGATGATGCCATATGCATGAAATCGGGCAAAGACGAGGAAGGTAGAAGAAGGGGAAAGCCATGTGAAAATGTGAGGATATATAATTGTACCGTCTATCACGGTCATGGCGGTTTCGTAGTGGGAAGCGAGATGTCCGGAGGAGTAAGGAATATCCACGTGTCCAACTGTACTTTTATTGGGACCGATGTAGGGATAAGGTTCAAGAGTAGAAGGGGCAGAGGTGGGGTCGTGGAGAACATCTACATAGAGAACATCTATATGAAAGACATAGTGGATGAAGCCATTATCCTTACCATGTGGTACGGCCATAAGGCACAGAATGCAGATGATGCGAAATATTTACGACCTACCGAAGAAACTCCTGAGTTCAGAAATATTATGATTAAAAATGTAGTTTGCATGGGGGCGGGGAGAGCGATTCAGGTTAGCGGCTTACCCGAGTTGCCCATAAATAGCATTTATTTTGATGATGTGATTGTAACTTCAGAAAAGGGCGTGGAGTGCGTAAACGCAACGGATTTGTTTTTTAGAAATGTTAAGCTTAAGATTGAGAAAAAGCCCGAACTGGTGTTTGACAATTGCAAGAGGATAGAAATGGTAAATGTAGTGGATCCAGATGGCAATGATATAAAATTAAACCAGTAAAGGATGGGGGGCATAAAAATTGTCTACAAGCGGTCGAAAAGAGATTGCGATTTATATTGCTGGCGATTCTACAGCAGCTAATAAAACCCCTGATGTGTTTCCTGAAACGGGATGGGGACAGGTAATCGGGGATTTTTTTAATGAAAACGTAAAAATAAATAACCACGCGGTAAACGGCCGTAGTTCAAAGAGCTTTGTGGAAGAGGGCAGATTAGAGGCCATTTTGAAAGAGATAAAAGCAGGCGATTATCTATTTATCCAGTTTGGCCATAATGATGAAAAGGAACATGATCCTTCGCGGTATACCGAGCCACAAACCACCTATAAATATTATTTGAGGTTGTTCATCGAGGGAGCCCGCAGCAAGGGAGCTTATCCGGTTCTTTTAACCCCTGTTAACAGAAAGCTGTTTGAGAATGGCAGGATTATTAACACCCACAGGGAATATTGTAAAGCCATGAAGGAGCTAGCTTTGGAGTTGAATGTACCGCTTATCGACGTGTGTGAAAAGAGCAGAAAGCTATTTGAAGAATTGGGCGAAGAAAAGACCAAGGAGATTTTCCTGTGGGTTGAACCCGGCCAATATCCAGCCTATCCGAAAGGGAAACAGGATAATACTCATTTTTCCAGGCAAGGTGCCATTGAAATAGCCAAGCTTATCGTCGATGGCATTAAAAACGATATAGATTTGCCTTTAAAAAATTTTTTAAAGGTGTAGCTTTTAAGGATATGGGATGGAGGAACTTTTCATGCACATAGAAGATAAAATAGCTCTGTATAGAAAAAATGGCTTTCCTAGAGTATGGATATCTGATCAGGGTGATGGTACTTACATAAACCCTATACTTTATTTGGATTATTCCGACCCAGACATCATAAGGGTAAAAGATGACTTTTTTATGGTAGCTTCCAGCTTTAACTGTATACCAGGGTTACCCGTATTGCATTCAAAGGATCTGGTGAATTGGAAAATAATCAATTATGTAATCGACAGGCTACCTTTTCCAGAGTATGACAAGCCCCAGCACGGCAGGGGAGTGTGGGCTCCTAGCATTAGATACCATGATGGGTATTTTTGGGTATATTTTGCAATGCCCGATGAAGGCATCTTCATGAGCAAGACCAAAGACCCATGGGGTAAATGGGAGCCTCTGGTGTGCGTTAAAGAAGTCAAGGGATGGATTGATCCCTGCCCATTCTGGGATGATGACGGAAACGCCTATCTGGTCAACGCATTTGCCAGGAGCAGGATTGGATTTAAAAGCGTTCTTGCCATAAACAAGATGAAGCCAGATGGTACTGCTCTTCTTGATGAGTTTCGAATTGTGATCGATGGGAATGTCAATCATCCCACCATTGAGGGACCTAAAATGTACAAGAGAAACGGATATTATTATATCTCAGCTCCCGCCGGGGGAGTTTCAATGGGCTATCAGGTTGTGTTGAGGGCAAAACATCCCTATGGGCCTTATGAGGAGAAGATCGTGCTCCATCAGGGAAACACTCCTATCAATGGCCCCCATCAAGGCGGATGGGTGGAATTGGAGAACGGAGAGACGTGGTTTGTACATTTTCAAGATGACGACGCTTACGGCCGCATCGTTCACCTGCAGCCGGTGAAATGGGTGGATGACTGGCCATTGATGGGAATTGACGTCAACGGCGATGGGATAGGCGAGCCGGTCATGAGATATACAAAGCCGAACGTGGGGCGAGCATATGATATTGAAGTGCCCGATACAAGCGATGATTTTGACGGCAATGTTTTGGGCTTGCAATGGCAGTGGCATGCCAACCCAAGGGACGGATGGTATTCCCTTGTAGAGAGGGAGCACCATATAAGGCTATATATGACAAACGAATTGAGGGGGATAAGGAAAGTATTATGGAATGTGCCCAACCTCCTTTTGCAGAAGTTTCCGGCTCCTGAGTTTGAGGTGACAACCAAGCTGGAATTCAGCCCCCAGATCGATGGAGATCAGGCTGGATTGGTTATAATGGGGATGGAATATGCGGCTGTTGTGGCAAAAAAGGTGGCTGGCCATATCCAGATTTGTCTTATCAAGGGAAACGGGCCCCAGCAGGAGGAACGGCAGATAGAAAGCCACGATATTGGCTCATCGAACCTCATCTATTTGAGGGTGACCGTAAGGAAAAAAGCTAGGTGTACTTTTAGTTATAGCCTGGAGGGAGAGAATTTCATCTCCATAGGCGATGAATTTATAGCCAAGAAAGGCCACTGGATCGGAGCCAAAGTAGGGATTTTTGCCAATAACTATCATTTTGAAAACAGCAAGGGCTTTGCCGATTTTGATTGGTTTTTAGTGGATAGGGCAGAATGAAAAGTAAGAACAAAAGATCCCGGCAATTTAATAAATGCAATAAATGCAACGCTTTTGGTTTCTTTTTGCGCTTACTCATGGTATTTGGGTTTATATAGAGGTGGTAAGTTTGCAAATGCTGTTGCCTGACACTGTATAATGGCTATAGGCGTATCAACTAGGATTAAAAACATGAAAGAAATTGTAGAGTTCATGGGTGAATATGACTAAATTTACTTTATGGATCGATATGATTTCATCCTACAAAAGGAAGGGGCTTGTTAAAGATGAACTGGGGGATGGGGAAAAGCGCTATGTGGATGAATTGGTAGGTTTTGTGGAGGCATCTATTGGGAGAATGGTACCGGTGATGACTCCCGAAATGCAAGAGGGTAACATCCTCAGGATATGTACCGAGGAATATGGTGAATTGCCTGTGGACAGGGATGGTTTTAAAGGGGAAATACCGGACATCAAGGGCATGATAGCATTTAGTCCCTTTGAATATTACATTCAAAGGAAGTTATTTATTCATAATATGGGACATGTTAACAAACATACTTTTTATTTACGACGACCCTGATTACATTCGGAAGTTCCTCAGGACGGTTTTGCAGGATGCGGATTTTAAGGCATGAAGTTTATGATCTCGGTAACACTTTGGCGTTGTTTACTTTAAAAATACGCTCATCTATCTCGTAAAAGGAAATTACGAGGAGAGACGTTTTTTCTGGACACACTTGGTATGATGTCTCTTCTGAAATGTGAATTGTTGGGATTTTTCTATAATCAAAATCAGCCAGTGAGAGGGGGTAGGGACAGTAACCTATGCATGACAAGCCTGTCTAACATTGGCGATGAACACCTGATTCCACAACGAGGCTTACTGGATATGATATATGTAATCTCAAAAGCAGGAAAACCGCTAATGTCAACTGAAAGGTACGGCAAAGTAAGGCGGTTTTTAAAGCAAGGGTTTGCAAAGGTAGTCAAACGAGGGATGTGGTATTAAGAGAAAACACAACCGGTGATGTAAAATTTCAGTAGATAATAGCAGGGAAATAGGGATAGATATAAGAGAAGAAGAGACATCATCGGGGAAACAAACAAAACCAAGCTAAAAGAAGCATGAGGTCTCATAATAGATATTCGCCAAATGATGCCTTATTGCTTTCTCTTACAGGTTTGCATGTAATAAGGTAACTGCCGTGACATATGTGGTAAGGCTATATTATTGAACGGTGGGGGCTCATCAGGGAAAATTCTTTTGGACTTATCTACTACATCTTGACACGGACGTTTATCCAAATGTTGTTGAAAATTCTTGTATTACTTTGGTATAATTCAGCAGGGGGTGGTCATACCGACAGAATTTTTGACAACCCACTGGGTTACATCTTGATTCGGACACCTACCCAGGGGGTGCTGTAGCTCTTGTGGGGGGCAATATAAACCACAAGGTGCGTGCCGAATCCGTAGTAACCCTATAGTGCTGTATTGTAAAGCTAAGGCCATACCCGGGAACCAGGGTAAGTAAGGGCAAAACCCTTCCGCCCTGGTATTTCGTCTTGTGTGGAAGACCCCAAAAGCAAGAGTATGTGGTATGACCAACCTCATTACAGGGATAAACGGTAAAAAAGAGGAGAAAAGAAAGGTGTCAATTTTGACTGTTAAGAGAAAATAAAATTGAGGTACTGTAATCAATATCTACAGAAGAAGGGGGATACAATTGCGTTGTCGTCGTTGTGGTGAAAAAGCAGAGATATCTTTAAAGAGACATAATGCAATATTTTGTATTAATTGTTTTCAAGTTTACTATTCAAATCAAGTGCTCCGAAACATAAAACGAGAAAAGATGTTTAATACCGACGATCGGATTTTGGTGGTTGTATCTGGCGGAAAAGACAGTATGGCCTTATGGTATATTTTATTAAAAATGGGATATAATGTAACAGGAATGCATATCAACGTGGGTATAGGAGAATATTCGGCTAGATCGCAGGAAGTAGTAGAACATTTTTCACAAAAACATAATGCTCCCGTTATAATTAAAAATACCGAAAAGGAATTTAATTTTAACATACTTGACCTTGCGCGACAACTAAAACGGAGTACATGTTCCATATGCGGTGCGATAAAAAGGTACCTTTTTAACAAGGTGGCCCTCGATGAAGGGTTTGATGTTGTTGCCACGGGACATAATCTGGATGATGAAGCGGCAACTCTTTTGGGTAACGTATTGAGTTGGCAGGAGGGCTATCTTGCCAAGTAGTCACCTGTACTTCCCAGTACTCATCCGAAACTAGTCAAAAAGGTAAAGCCGCTTTATACTCTAACTGAAAAGGAAAATTTGGCTTATGTAACATACAACGGTATTGAATTTTTCCAAGGTAAATGTCCACTTGCTGTAGGAGCAAGTTCGATACTTTATAAAGAAGTTTTGAACAGGCTAGAAGAAGAAAGTCCTGGTACTAAACAACGTTTTCTCATTAACTTCTACAAGAAAGGGAGAAACTATTTTGAGAAAGAGTCAGGCACTGTTCAGCTCAAAGAATGTAGCCTCTGTGGTCAAGTGACCACTGCAGAGGTTTGTTCATTCTGTCGATTGCGAAAAATTGCAGAAAGGAAGGAGAATTAACCGGAGAAATAGACAATTATTGAAATAAGGAGGGTGAGAATGCAATCGGGATTTTCTACAAAAAGGGTGATAATCGGGCCGGATGGTTTTAAAAAGGTCGTGGACATTGCATCGCCAAATAAAGTAGGGCTTCCCAATGGACAAATAGATTCAACTGAGCTTGCCGAAATAAAGCCTGGGAATAGCTTTGAAATAAAGGACACGGTTTATTACGTTTTAAACTGCGATACTTACGATTACGTGATGCATTACTTAAAGCGCAAGACGCAGGTTGTCTATCCCAAGGAAGGTGCTTATATTCTCATGCGTCTTGATGTCTTCCCTGGAAAGCGCGTAGGCGAGGCGGGGACAGGCTCTGGAGCTTTTACGCTATGCCTTTCTAGGGCTGTGGGACCTCAGGGCCAAGTGTATACCTACGAACAGCGAGAGGATTTTTACAAGCTTGCAGAAAAAAATTTAAAAAACTTTTTGGAATTCGATAACGTAATAATGTATAATAAGTCTATTGAGGAAGGTATTCAGGAAAGAGATTTAGATGCCTTTTTTCTAGATGTACGAGAACCGTGGGAAGTTATACAAATAGTACGGGAAGCGCTAAAGCCGGCAGGACACCTTGGGATTATCGTTCCTACTACAAACCAGGTTTCCCAAACTTTAATCTCTTTAGAAAAGAACAGCTTCTATATTTCGGAAGTTGTGGAGATCATGATGAGAAAATATAAACTAGTGCCTGAAAGGCTAAGGCCCAAAGATCTAATGGTAGGCCACACCGGTTATTTAATTTTTGCAAGAAAATTGGGCGAATGAGCAACACTGTACAAAGTAAGAGTTTTTCTTTATCGTTTTCTCATAATTCATCGATTACCTCGATTTTTTAAATAGTTTTTCCAATTCTGTTTTAAAGCAGCAACAATTTCATCGTGTTTGCTGCTGTAGATGATTTTTTCGCGGTAGGCACGAGCGAAGGCAGACCGGGCTTCAGCATAGGCAACTTTAAAGGTGGCAACTAATTAAAGAGTTTTGCAGGGTTTCTTGGACCAGAGGAGTTTCCTTATCGGTTGATATACAGTTTAACTAATGCGCTTGTATCAAGATATACAATCATTCCCTGACCTCTGATACGAAATCTAAAACACTTCTAGACTCTAAATTGCAATATTAAATGCAACACTTTTTGAAAAAAGTATGATATAGATATCCAAATTTTTACTTTTTCATTTGTAAAGCCTTATGGTGTCAAGGAAAGGGTGGAGATTTTCGAGCGTAAGCGAGAAAATACTACCCGACCTTGACACCATTTAACAGATGATATAATTGTTTCCAAGCCAGTTGGCATACCTGCCCACTTGGCCTTAATTGTATTCTATCATCCTAACTCTTTCGATCTCTACGTCAGCTTACTTCAACAAATAGCCCTTCTAACAAATAGCCATTCTAATGTTTTGCCTTTTCTCTTACAGATTTCTAACAGTTCCCTGTAGAAACATTCGTCTTTGCCTCTCATTGCTTCCCCTTTCCCATGACGAGTAAGGATGGCTAAAATATGCTTCGCTTCTCAAGCTCTCTAAAAGGGCTGACAGCTCACTAAACTCTGAACCGTTATCAGCTGTTATGCTCTTGAATACCTCTTCAAATATCTCCCCATAGTAAGCTTTAAGCCCCATAAACACTCTCTTTACTGCCCGACTTTCCTTCGATCCTAA
>NZ_FOXR01000038.1:0-18163 GCF_900115765.1 Caldicoprobacter faecalis
AGCTTGAAATTAAGCTGTTTTTCTTATTCCGATTGTGCAATTTGTGCCCACAAAATGATGTTTTCTCGTCAAGGTGGGTATTATTTTACGCTTACGATTTCTTGGTGCATTAATAGTTAATGATGAGAAACCTTTTGTGCTCGATATTAGAGATCTTTGGCCTGATGCTATGGTAGATCTTGGACTAACTAGAATTAATTCTTTTGTATATAAGATGCTAAAGAAAATTGAGATATATATGTATAAAAAAGCAGATAAAATAGTAATAAACTCACCTGCATTCGAAGAATATATTCGAAATATGGGAAATAAGGACGTATATTTAGTTACAAACGGGGTAGATATGGAATTCTTTGAATACTTTAAAAAAATTGATATCATATCACCACCGCGCAAACCTTTTAGAATTTTATACGCAGGGAATCTTGGCCTAGCACAGGATATAAAGATACTTACGGAACTAAATGACCGAATTTTCAATGATTTTTATTTTGTTCTAATTGGTGATGGTTCACAGCGCAATGAAATAGAAAGGGAAATAAACAGAAAAGGCATTAAGAACATAGAGTTAAGGTTGCCAATAGAAAGGCAAAAACTTCTAAAAGAGTATGAGGCTGCGGATGCACTATTTGTTCATTTAAGAAATATTCCCATGTTTTCAAAAACGATACCTTCTAAAATCTTTGAATATGTTGCAACACGAAAGCCAGTAATATATGGAGTTACAGGTGTAACAAAACAAATATTGGATGAAATGAAAGCTGGGATTGCTTTTGAGCCGGGTAATGTGACTGATCTAGAAAGAGCATTAGAAGAATTGAAATATATTCTTAATGAAGGTTTATGGAAGTACGAAGTTAATCCTATTCTTGAGAAAAGGTATTTGAGACCAATACTTTCAAAAAGATTTACAGAGGTTATAGAAGATGCGTATTATAAACATATTCAAAAATTTCAAAGCACTATACAAAGGGGAACTATTTGCAAGAACAAAAAGGTTAATTGAAAGAAAAACGGGTTTGATAAAACGAAAGTTCTATCTTCCCACAATTTGCATTTTTGACTTTTCACAGATTATTACGTTTAAATTTGAGTTCTTTAAGTTTATACAATTTTACTTTAATATGTTTGAAGTTATGGGTACAACGTATGAAATTCAAGACATAGAAAACTATCGAAACGATGAATTTAAGAATGTACCCTGGTATGACATTAACATCAAAAACTATAAAGATGATGTAAGGGTATTTTGGGAAAAGAATAGATTACAGTTTCTTCCAATATATACTATTTTAGCTATTAAACAAAATAATCCAGAGAAACTTGTTGCATTTTTGCGTAGATGGGAAGAAGTGAATCCATACAATTATGGACTTAATTGGGTAAGCAATCTGGAGATTGCAATTCGATCGGTTTCAATATTTTTGGCATATATAGTTTATATTACATATACTGGCTCAAGGAATGATTATATTGAAAGGCTTTTATTTAAGCATATTTATCGTGTATATAGAGATATAGAATATACTGAGAAATGCATGCCCAATAACCATCTCATTGGGGAAGCTGCAGCGCTTTATTTAGTTGGAAGTTTGCTCAAAACGGAATATTCGGATGATTTCCTAAGACGTTCAAAAAGAATTCTTAAAGATTATATTTCTTTTTTTAGAGATGATGGAACATATATTGAAAGCAGCCTTTCTTATCACAGATTCGCAATTCAGATGTATTTGTTGGTGTACTTATTATCAAAAAGGCTGGGAGATAATTTTCTCGAACATGAATTTCAAAAAATGATTACCCAGTCATATAAGTTTTTTTGTTGTATTGAAAAGCACGATGGTACATATCCACAATTTGGTGATTGGGATGATGGTGTTTTTTATAGAGCTTCGTCTAAGCCTATTACAAATTTTAGAGATTTTGTAGATTCACTTGGGTATATGGCTGGTTACCATGAAAGAAAAAACGTAGAGATAAGTTTTTTGGAGGCGTTTTTCGGAAATATTTATGTGGAAAGTTTAGTGGTTCCAGATTTTTATAGTTCATATCCTATTTTCGAACTGTTTAGTCATGGGAAATACGGTGTATATAAGGATTACCAAATATATGTTTTCATAAATAATGCAGAACAAATATTTCACGCACATGCTGATGGGTTAGCTATAGAGCTCAGCTTTGGAGACAAACACATACTAACCGATTCCGGCACCTATAGTTATAATCTGAACAAAAATTTGAGGAGATATTTTAGATCCACACGGGCACATAACACGGCTTTTCTAGGTGCCGATCAAAGCACCCAAGTGGGAAGTTTTAGATGGGTGGATCAAGCATTTACAACTTTGAGAAAAAGTAATAATGGTTTCGAAGGAGAAGTGATTTATAAAAATGGTTCAAGACATGTTAGGAAGATATCGATAGCTGAGCAAGAGGTTTGTGTGGAGGATACAATAAAAAGTTGTTTTAATACTTTCCCAGAAATTAATTTTCACTTTCATCCAGATAGACATGTTCAGATTCTAAATAAAAATAAGGTTTTGATAGACAATGATATTATAATGCTTGTAGAATCTTCAGAAGGATTTAAACTGGAAAAGTTGAAAAGCTTGTGCTCTTATCATTATATGCATATTGTTGAGCGAGAAAATGTGAGAATTGTGTTTTATAGCAATACTGTGCGATGTAAGGTTATCTTTAGAAAAATAGATTAATTAATGAGATATGGTAGTTTTAGATGTGTAAATGCTAGGGAGTTCATAAAATATTGGTGGGTAAATTAGTGGGAAATAATTTCTAAAGCTAAGGGGAGTGAGGAAAACTTAAGGCGTATAATCACAAATGTGAAATAATGTTTGATATGATTAAATGAATAAAAATTGAGGTGTGAAAAATTTTAAAAGAAGGGATAGGAAGGTGGAAGCAATGAATCAGAAAAAAATATGTGTTATGGGATTAGGATACATTGGTTTGCCAACTAGCGCTATGTTTGCAATCCATGGATGTAAAGTAATTGGGGTAGATGTCAATGAAAAAGTTGTGGATGCTCTAAATAAAGGTGAAATCACAATTGAAGAACCATATCTAGATATTATGGTGCAAGCGGCTGTTAGGTCTGGGAATTTAATCGCTGATACTAAACCTCATGAAGCGGATGCGTTTATTATAGCTGTTCCAACCCCGATTACTAAAGATAAAAAAGCTGATATGAGTTATGTTATTGCGGCTACAGAAGCCATTGTGCCTTATCTTAGAAAGGGTAATATGGTTATATTAGAATCCACTTCGCCACCTGGAACGGTAGAAGAATTGATGCTGCCAATATTAGAGAAGTCGGGACTTAAAATAGGAGAGGAATTGTATGTAGGACATTCTCCTGAAAGAGTGCTTCCAGGAAAGATATTGTGGGAGCTGGTTAATAACAACCGCATTATTGGAGGGATCAATAGGATTTCTGCCGAAAAAATACGTGATTTGTATAAAACATTTGTTAATGGTGAAATATATTTGACTACAGTAAGAACAGCCGAAATGTGCAAAATAGTAGAGAATACTTTTAGGGATGTAAATATTGCTCTTGCAAACGAATTGGCAAAGATATGTGAAAGTGTAGGAGTTGACGTTTGGGAAGTAATAGAACTAGCTAATAAACATCCAAGAGTAAATATTCATCAACCAGGGCCGGGAGTGGGAGGACATTGTCTAGCAGTAGATCCGTGGTTTATTGTTGAGAAAACCCCTGATCTTGCTAAAATTATTGAATTATCAAGAAAAACCAATGATAGCATGCCACAGCATGTTTTAAATAGAATAGATGAAATCTTGAAAGATATTAAAGGGACAAAAAAGGTATCCATTTTAGGAATCACATATAAGCCTAATATAGATGATATGAGAGAGAGTCCAATTATTGAATTGATCAATTTACTGGACAGACGAGAAGATTATGAAATTAGCGTGTATGATCCTTATGTAAAAACACATAAGTATCAGGCTAAAGATTTGATTGATGTGGCCCAAAATAGCGATTTATTGTTGTTAGCTGTACATCATGATTATTTCAAGAATCTCCCATTAAGTGATATGGCAAAAGTAATGAGAAACAGAAACTTTTTTGATACAAGGAACTTTTTAAATAAAGAAGAAGTAGAAAATAAAGGTTTCAAATATTTCCTGTTAGGTCAAGGGAAAAGTAAAACAAAATAAGATGAATTAATAATATTTTTAAAGAGTTAGATATAATGGCCAAGATAAAAGTCTTTAAGTATATTTGGTACAAGACCTGAAGCTATAAAAATGGCGCTACTTATTAAGAAATTACTTGTTAAGATTAAAGGAAGAATCTTTAGTAGATAGTTATGTTTGAGTTACTTTTAAGCATAGGAAAATGCTTGAACAGGTATTTAGAAATATTTGATATAAAACCTGATTATGATCTAAACATTATGCAGCAAAGGCAAGTTCTTGCTACCATAACAGTAAAAGTTTTGGAAATATTGTAGCAAGTTATAAAAGAATTAAGAACCTGATATTGCACTGGTACACGGTGATATATCCACTACACTTACTGGAGCGTTAAAGTTCGAGTGGATCATGTTGAAGTAGGCTTTGTACATATGATAAGTATTATCCTATATCCTGAAGAGATAAAGAGGATATTTACTGACGATATTGCCGAAATGTGTTTTACGTTGACTACCAGAAATAAAAAAATTTTTTAAGAGATAAAATTGCAGAAAGTATTTGTAACTGGAAATACTGTAATAGATGCAATACGGTATAAGGTCAAGCGTAATTATGTCTTTGAATCCTCATATTTTAGAGATATTGATTTTTCAAAAGGAAGATACATATTAATGACAGCCCATAGAAGAGAAAACCTCAGAAAGCCGCTTGATAATATTTGTAGAGTAGCAAAAAAGCTTGTAGAAGATGTTTAAAATGTGAGGTGTAGGTATGCTTGGTTTGCTAAAAAAAATATACGAAACTATACCTGAACCAGTTGCAGGTTTCCTAGTTCAGACGTTTGGTTTAAGTTATGTCAGCTCAAAAAAAGCCTGGAGCAAGGTTTTTGAGCTTGACAAACAATTTAGACGATTTTCTGAAGATGAAACATTTTTTCTCCTTCTAGTTGAAAACGGCCTAACAAGGATAATTGAACATGTACTGAGTGTTAAAGTACCGTATTATGCCGATAAAATTGAAAGGATTAATGGAAATCTGGATGTGAATGGACTAGAATCTCTTGAGCCTATAGATTCTGAAACGGTGAGAAAAAGCTTGAATTCGTTTGTGGTGAAATCCGTAAACGGTTATTACACAACTACCGGCGGAACTGGACGAAATCCTTTGTTGATAAGAATTTCTGACGATGCCTACTATAGAGACTATGAACATGTGTTGTGGAGTTGGTACAGAAACGGGTATTACAGGAAATGCAGAAAGCTTGACGCTTAGAGGTGTGAACCTTGGTGACAGGTTGTGGAAATACAACCCAATATACAATGAATTACTAATAAACATATTCCTGATGAATGAAAAAAACATAATAGATGTTATTGTCCGAAAGATTGAAAATTTTAATCCAGAATTTGGTCACGGTTATCCATCAGCATGGACCAGATTATCTAAGTTGATTCAAGGCAGAAGGATCAGAATACAACTCAGGGGTGTTTCATTTGTTAGTGAGAATTTTACCGAAGAGCAAAGGAAACTCGTAGAGGAGACTTTTTCATGCCGTATAACAAGTTTCTATGGTCACTCGGAACGAGCAGGTTTTGCTGCAGAAATTCCCGAGAATAAAGGAATTTATTATGTATTCCCGACTTATGGGTTGATAGAAGTCCTTGATGAACATGGAAGAAGGGTACCGGAGGGAGGGTTTGGGGAAGTAACGTGCACTACGTTCATAAACAAAGCTCTTCCTTTAATACGTTACAGAACGGGGGATTTTGCCAGGGTCCATCGGGCAACGTCTTCTGGGATTCCAATGAGTCTAACGGAAATTTCCGGAAGATGGGGAAAAGATTTTGTGTATGATAAGTATGGTAACAGGATATCAATGACTCTCGTAAATGTACATTCCTTTGCCCAATACAACTTTAAGTACATACAGTTCAGACAAGACACCCCTGGAAAACTGTCAGTTTATCTTGTCCCATTTGAGAAGTTGAAGAAGAGAGATTTTGAAGATCTTAAAAGGGAGTTTATCGAGAAGCTCAAGAACTTTGATATAGATTTTCTAATATGTGATGAATCCCAGATTGTATTCAGCATAAGGGGAAAAGTTCCATATCTTGTGTCTACGCTGAGTGAGGAAGAGAAGAGCTAAATGTTATTTTTGAAAGAGTACAAAGGGATTAATTATATTCCATGCTGTCTTGTTGATTGTCATACGATTCGAGAATTCGCGCAGGGCAGCGAAAGGTTCATACCAATTAATATAGCGGCGTTACTAAAGTACTGTTCAGGATATAGAGATAGGGATACCTACCAGTTTTATAGAGTTTCTAAATATCTTTGTGTTCCGTAACAATAGACGAAGTGGAGGTAAGACCTTTATGAAATACAGCTTTGCCTTCATAGGTTCGGTCTCTACCGAAAAGAACCTTGGTGGTGAGACCGTGAAAAATCAGCTTATTACCAAGTATTTTATTGAAAATGGAATCCAGGTGTATGTTATAGATGTTGAGGCATATAAACCTTACACGGTAAGGAACAGAATTGCGCTCTTTCTAAGAATACTTAGTGTCTTTTTGTCACGTAATGTTAAAAGTGTAATTATCTCAAAATCTTATTCAGGTGCTATAAAGATACTGAAATTAGCAAAGTGCTTCAATATCTTCAAAAAAAGGGTTTACTATGTAGTAATTGGTGGAACTATAGTGAGAAAAGTTCGAGAGAACCCGAACTTGAATAAGCTCCTTAAGGCGGTTACGAGAATCTATGTTGAAGGGAAAACCATGGCGCGCGACCTTATCACATTGGGGATTAGGAATGTTGAATGGCTACCTAATTTCAAAGAGATTCCTGAAATAAGGGAAGTCAAGAAAAGAACTCCACGAATTCCCCTAAGGGCTGTTTTTGTCTCAAGAATGACTAAGGAAAAGGGTGTTTTATTCTTGTTGGAGTGTTTGGATGAAATAAATTCGCAGAATGTTAAAATTACTATAGATTTTTACGGCCCATTTGAAAACATCGAATTTAAAGAAATGTTTTTTGAAAAAATACGTAATTCGAATTATGCATTTTATCAAGGCGTGCTTGATTTCCAAAGTGAAAATGCATATACTAAACTAGCAGAATACGATCTTTTCATCTTTCCAACATGCTGGGTTGGGGAAGGATTTCCAGGTGCTTTGATTGATGCAATGATAGCAGGTCTGCCTATTGTTGCATCTGATGCTGGGTTTAATGGAGAAATAGTTACTGATGAGATTGGCTATCTTTTTAAGACAAACGACAAGGAGAATTTTAAGGATGTTCTTTTGAGGGTTCTTGATGATCCTCAACAGTTGGTTGAGAAGTCCAAGAACGCAATGGCACAGGCTACAAAATATGATTACAAGCAGGTTCTAAAAACACTATGTAGAGATATAATGCGTGAATAGGGGTAGATATTAAGAGAACCATTAAGAAGTAAAGAAACGATGCTTTTTATGGATTCCGAGGGATGCTGACACTAGTTATGTAAATCAGGAGGTACTTCAATGCTAACTATTTTGAAGTAGATATTTTTAGGATAATCAAAAATAAATTTAAAAAATTCATGCAAAGTGTAGGTGGATTAAATTGAAGGTATATATATATAATAATGATTTTACAGAACAGTCTATTAGACAAATGTATACTACTGTATCATATTTAACATGTGATAAATTATATTTAGATAACAATTGGAAAAGCCAATTTGCAAATTTACCTTTTGTGGATTTTATAAATTTTGATGACTTTGTTAAAATGAAAGGCGATAAAGCAATAGTTTTTTTTAATATAATTGATGGTTATTATCTGAGAAAATACAAAAGTGACAAAAGCATATTTTTTGTTTTCAGGCCGAGAGGAATTTTACCAGAAGAGTCATATTATAGAAATAAAAATTTACTTAAAATGGTTGTTCTAAATCATATTGAGCGTAAGGTTGTTGGTCTAACTGATTATTTTATTTTTTTAAATACTATTCAAAAAGATCATTATGTATCTAAGTACAAAAAAATAAAATATAGATTTGATAAATCATATATTTTACCAAATATAAAAATGATAGATAAGTCTAGAATTATACCTAATAACAACGACTTAAAGTTGAAGTTGTTATATTCGGGTGGTTTTTCTAAGTGGCAGAATATAGATTTAGTCTATAGAATTGCAAGTGATATTATTCTGAATTTTCCCGTTGATACTGTTTTTACAGTATTAACTTTTAAGGAAAATTTTGCAAAAGCGGAACAGTTAGCTCACTATTATAAAATTAAAAATAATACGGTTATAAAATATGTTCCACCTAGTATATTGGATGAAGAAATAGTTAAGCACGATGTAGGTATTATAATTAGAGATAATAGTATTATCAATATGGCAGCATCTCCTTTTAAAATTGTTGATTATCTATCGAATGGTTTAGCTTTAATAGTGACTGATAATATTTCACATCAATTAAATGAAATGGTTAAAGAAAAATATTATTTTACTTTAACATATAAAAATGGTAAATTAGTTTATTCAAATTCAGAACTTGGTATCTTTATTTCGCAAATAATTGAGAACAAAAATAAAAACAAAGAACAGATTATAAACGATTATTATAACTTTATTACGAATATAAAAAAAATTAAGTTAGAAGAAGTTATTTACTAAGGAAGACGAAAAATTGTACGGGCTATACATAATTGGATTTTGTAGTAAAAAGATGTAAATAACATACACTTTGCATAACGATTAGAGCTTATAACTAAGCTTATTTAGTTACCTGTTTGGAATAAATTCTGTTCCCACCAATGTTCAAGTTTAAGTATTATTTTATGCTTACTAAAAACAATGTTTTAATTAAAGGATGTGGTGATACATGGAAAATATTATAAACGCTCTTTTAATTACAAATGTTTTTTATCATGTTTTTGTAGGTATAAAAAGAAAATTTATTACAGGTTTAGTTATAATAAGTACTATGTTAAGTATTATACTAACAGCAGTTGGTATAGATTCTAATAAATTATTAGTTTGTTATACTCTAATTTATATTTCATTGTTATTGTTTTTATCTTATAATGGAACTCTTTTTGTAAGGAAGTTAAATTTGTTAGGGCTAGGATTAATATCAATTTTCTTTATCTTTTTTTCACTATCTTATCTATTTTCTCCTGCTGCTTTATCTGATTATGGACTATGGAAAATAAAACAGTTTACAATTACGGCTATTTTTCCTTCCTTACTAATACTATTAGGAAAAATTGGTAGTAAAGAAGTTAGGTGGATTGAAAATTTTATACTTATTTCGGCGTTTTTTATATCATTAATAGTGATTATTAATTTTATAATTAGTGGTAGTAACGTTCTTAGTTCAAATTGGTTTATAAGACATACAGCAGGAGATATAAATCCAATTTGGCTCAGCAGATTTTTGGGGGTCGCCCTTATAATTATCCAATCTCCTAGGTTTTCTCATAAGTTTTTTTGGGTTTGTATTATTAGTATATTTTTCTTATGTGCTGGGTTGTTAAGTGGCTCAAAAATAATTTTATACTTTGTGATACCTATAGCGATTTTTTATAGGATTAGATCGCATAATAATAAAGACCTAATAAAATTTATGTTGTTTATTTTAGTGTTAATTATAGTAATATATTGTTTTTTTTCTATTTTTGATCCTCTTGCAATAACAAGGAGATTTAGTTTAAAAAGTGGTACTGCAATACAAAGAATAACATTATACAAATTATCTTTTGATGCTTACAAAAGTGGAAATTTTAAGTCAATAGTTGTGGGAAATGGTGTGGGGACTATTGGCCAAAGTTTAGGTTTTGGTTATGTTAGAGAATATCCTCATAATATAATAATTGAAATATTGTATGAACTGGGATTTATAGGGCTTTCTTTGTTTTTACTTCAATTATTTACGATTATTAAGATTTACTTAAACAAAACTAAATCATGGATATTTTATACTTATATTTTGTTTTTTTTGTGTTCCTTAACTAGTGGTGATTTAGTTTCTAATGAAAATATATTTATATATTTTGCTTTTAATATTATGTATGTTAATAGTGATATATCTAAACAATTAAGCGAACAGCTCGTATGAATCTTAATTAAATTTGTGTAATCATTATAAATGTTGAAGAATTAACTGTAAAAACACTCTCGAAAAGTAGCTAGAAAAAGTGATGAAGTTTTTGAAAATGAATTATATTGACAAAATTGCAGGTGTTATCACGGAGTAAAAAAATCTTGAAAAATGCATATGGTATTAACTGGATGACATAAAAAGGTTTAATAATCCAAGCCTTAAGACACAATTTTTAAAACTCCTAAAACTGTATAATTATGAATAAAACTTAATCTATGCAGGTCCGATAAAGGTATCTACAAAACTAAAGTTTGTATGTTTTGCTCATGCATCAAGCTGGATGTTAACCGCAGCAAAGGTAGCCATAGCAAACCTCATCATATTGCTTCTGGAACGTGCATTCTAAATAGAATAATGATAAATAATCTTTTATAAGTTCGTTCCTCCGATGTTCTGATTTTGAATTTATCCTTAAAAGCCTTGGTATGGCGTGGAACAGAGGTAAACATTCTGGGATCATAGTCGGGTTTTTTATAAATGACTTTACCATAGGGGCTATTGGAACATATACAATCCTGAGGTGTTTTTTGACCATGGCATGCAAAACAGCAGCGATATTTAATTCCTTTAGGTTTACTGTAGCCCCAGTTTTGATAAGGAATACCACCAGGACATATAGGTCTTCCTTTATTGTCGAAACAGAGGATATGAGGATACTGATAATTAAATTTTGCTTTTGTACGCAAGTCTAGAGCTATAAAAATATGAGAAGCAAGTCAAAAGCGACAGAGAATGTCATAGTAGGAACCGATAGCAAGAGCTTTATCGGGATCAAAATCGAAAATATCGAATAAGAGACCATCTTTTTGTATCCTTTTAGCCCAATTTATGATAGAATATATTCGTAGCTCAGGCATTAATACTAAAGAACGTATTATGCCCTGCTGATTTTTAGCTGGGCAGCCTGAGTTAGGGTATAGAGGTTTTATTGTGGGAAGCATGTTATCCAGGTTAAGGAGATAAAGCTTAGAGATAGCTTTATCGAGGTGGATGAGTCTGCTTCTTTCTTTTTGAGCGTGTAGTGAAAGGCACTGTATAAGTTGTTTTTGATAATCAGAATGAGATTGCCAAACATGTAAAAACCCCAAAACGAAATAGAATTAGTGAATATGGGCATATTTTTGGGGGAAAAGGTTAAAAAGTGAAGCTGAAATATAAGAGGCAACAGAGGAAAAGATAAGTAAGGTGCAGGGATAGTGAAATTTTGATTAAAAAATGTACAAAAAGTAGGGGTGAAGCTGAAAAGCTTAGTCTTGAAATGCATAAAAATAAAGTTTTTGGACTTTTCGAGAGCGTACATTTTTTATATCGGGGGTGTAAAAAAAGAAATGTCGAATACGGTATTTATTCTGTATGAAAATTTTTATGATCCAAATGGAGAAACTATAACGATTGGGGGTGTTCAAACTTATATACGATCATTATGTTATGTTATTCAAAGTGTAGGGTTAAGACCTGTCATTTTTCAATTTGCAAACAGGAATTTTAATAATATTTTTGAATCTATACATGTGTATGGTGTAGATGTAACAAGGTGTTTAAGCAAAAAGCAAAAGCTAAAAAAATTATATAATGAAGTAGAGAAACATGCTGATTTTGCTAATGATATAATCATTTTTGCAAGTAATTCCATGATTGTTAAACATAAATTTAATAATTCAATTGCGATTCAACATGGTATCTCATGGGACAAATCCAATAAAGAAGAAGTTGCAAAGAAGATAAATTTTTTCAATAATTTATTTGTTTTTTATCGAGCTATTCAATCTTTTAAAATTATAAAGAGTCTGAATTATGTAAATAATATTGTTTGTGTTGATTACAATTTTCTTAATTGGTATAGATCGCAGGTTGCATATATCAAGTCAAATGTTAAAGTAATACCTAACTTTGCTAAAGTTAAACAAGGAATAATTAAAAAGCAGACTGAAACTATTAATATTATTTATGCAAGACGTTTTCAAAAATATAGAGGAACAAGAATATTTGCATCTGCTATCATTCCAATATTGAAAAAATATAAGAATGTACGAGTAACATTTGCTGGAACTGGACCAGATGAATTGTACTTAAAAAAATTATTTAAAAATAACCCAAATGTTAATTTTATTAAATATGATGGGGAAAAAAGTATTGATGTTCATCAAGAGTATGATATAGCTGTAGTTCCTAGTATTTGTTCAGAAGGAACTTCTTTGTCTTTGTTAGAAGCTATGGCATCAAAATGTGCAGTTATAGCTACTAATGTTGGAGGAATAACGAATATTGTGTTAGATAATTATAATGCCCTTTTAATAAATCCAAATGTTCAAGAACTTTTTCAAGCATTAGAAAAATTGATTGTCAATAAAGAGTTACGAGAAAGACTTGCAGAGAATGCATACCAAACTGTTTATCATGCTTTTAATAGTGAATTATGGGAAAAGAAGTGGACTGAACTTTTTAAGGAAATTTTAAAATAAAATTATAGGGGATTTTATTTGATTTAGTAATAATTAAATTAGAGCTATTATTAAAAATGATTGGAGTGAACATAATTATGACTAAGACTAAAATTAAAACTAAAGTCCTAACAATATTCGGTACCAGACCTGAAGCCATCAAAATGGCACCGCTTATAAAAAAACTACAGCAGGAATCTTTTATAGAAAATTATGTCTGTGTTACGGCACAGCACAGGGAAATGCTCGACCAGGTGCTGGAGATATTCGATATAAAGCCCGATTACGATTTGAACATCATGCAGAACAGACAGAGCCTTGTGAGCATAACCACAAAAGCTCTGGAAGGCTTGTATAAGGTTATAAACGAGCTAAAACCCGACATTGTGCTGGTACACGGCGATACATCCACTACACTGGCAGGGGCTTTGGCCGCGTTTTACAACAAAGTCCCTGTCGGACATGTGGAAGCCGGACTTCGCACCTATGATAAATATTCTCCATATCCTGAAGAGATGAACAGAGTACTTACTGCTGATATTGCCGAGATGCACTTTACTCCAACTGTTAGGAACAAGCAAAATCTCATAAGAGAAAACATTACGCAGGGAATTTATGTAACGGGTAATACAGTTATAGATGCATTGAAATATACCGTTTGTCCTAATTACGCATTCAGAAATTCAACGCTCAAGGGTATTGATTTTTCAAAGGGAAGGTATATTTTGCTGACTGCACATAGGAGGGAGAACCTAGGCAAGCCACTTGAGAACATTTGCAGGGCAGCAAAAAGGCTTGTGCAAGACTTTGATGATGTATACATTATTTATCCTGTGCACTTAAATCCCGTTGTGAGGGAAACGGTCGATTCGATCCTAGGGGATACAGAAAAGGTTTACCTAATAGACCCTCTTGATGTGCAGGATATGCACAACTTGATGGCCAGGTGTTACATGGTTATGACTGATTCGGGAGGGTTGCAGGAGGAAGCGCCGGCGCTTGGGAAGCCTGTACTCGTATTGAGGACCGAGACCGAGAGGCCAGAGGCGGTGGAAGCTGGAACCGTGAAGTTGGCGGGAGTTATTGAGGATCACATATACAATATGGCTGTCGAGCTTTTGGTGAATAGAGAGATATATGATTCAATGGCCAGAGCAGTAAATCCATATGGTGACGGTAAAGCTTCTGAAAGGATAGTTAAGGCCATATTACATAGGTTTGGTCTTGGCGAGAAACCGGAAGAGTTTGGTTTGTAAAAATATTACTTTGATACTATCCTGAAAATCTGGGAAGGGATAGGAATGATTATTTCAGAGGCTCAATTTATCCGTGAGTTTGAAGTTATGCAAGATGCATCTTTTATATTTTTCCTAGGAGCAGGGGCTTCTAGGACATCAGGAATTCCTACGGCTAACGAAATGATTTGGTTTTTTAAGAGGGCAATTTATTGTTCAGTTAATAATATAAGTCCTGAATCTTGTAAAGATCTTGCCAATGCTAATGTACAACAAATAATTGATAGTTGGATAAAAAATCAGCCAGAACACAGAAATATTAAGTGGGAAGAAGAATATTCCCATTTTTTTGAAGCTGCATATCCCACAAAGGATGTGAGAAAAGAGTTTATTGAAAATTATGTTAGTCAAGCAATCCCTACTATAGGTTATAAGTGTTTAGGGGCATTAATTAGAGCTGGCAAAATAAGAGACATTTTTACAACAAATTTTGATAGACTTATTGAGGCAGTATGTCCGAATATTTTTGTAATATCTGATGAATCTGCCGATCGAGCGTATAAAGTTAGAGTGGTTGATAATTCTTCAAAATTAATAAAGTTACATGGTGATTTTCGCTACGATCATCTTAGAAATACAACTGAGGAATTAAGGCAGTTAAATCAAATTTTAGAGTCTAAAATGAAAGAATTTTTAAGCCAATTCGGTATAGTGATAGTTGGTTATAGTGGCCGAGATGATTCAATTATGAAAGTATTGGAAGAAATCGCTCGTGATAATCTTAATAGTTTTCCAAAAGGCTTTTACTGGTGCATTCTCAAAGGGGAAAGAAAATACGAAAGAGTAGAGTCTTTAATAAAATTTTTAAGAGAGAGCGGCCGTAATGCGGCATTTATTGAAATTACATCTTTTGATGACTTTATGATCAACTTATATCGCTTTTGTGGGATTAAGGATGAACAAGTGGAAGCCGAATTGACTAGTATCAAGGGGAATAAAACACCATTCTTTTATAAACCACAGAAAACTGATTTGAGGCCCCATTTAAAGACAAATTGGATTAAAATTAAAGAATATCCTACAACTGTATATAGTTTTAAAACAGATATTAGTGAATGGTCAGAATTGGATGAATTGGTTAAGGGTCAGCCGGTATTGGCTAGTTTTGCGTACCCAAAATCAATTATAGCTATTGGCAATCGTTCAGTTGTTGAAAATCTATTCAAAGATCATATATTAGAGCCCATCCAGATAAGAAATATTACTTATGAGGATATAGCAAGAATAAATAGGGACCATGGATTTGTTTATAGTCTTTTTTATTCTATCTTTGATCGTTATTTTCAAGAGCGATTAAAATTGCAGCGGTTTAAAAAGAGATGTTATTGGGATAAGTCAAGAACGGAAAAATTTAATTCTCGGTGGGTGGAAAATTGTTGGTGTTTTATTCATTCAGCTTTCAATTATGCTTTGGAATACAGAGATAAAGAGCTTTTTATAATAATTGAGCCTACGGTTGTTGTAACGAAAAATAAGGAGGAAGTATTAAAAAGCAAAGAAGCTAAAATCGCAAAAAACGAATATTTATCCGTCTGGTATAATGCTCGATGGAATGAAGAGTTAAATAAATGGTTGAACATAATATATTCAGAATCTAAAGGGATTATTGGTTTTCCTCCAAATTCAGAGCCGCCTAGTGCTAGGTTTGTAATTAGTGATCACTTTTGTTTTTCTTCCCCGAAAGGAGGGGGGAACTAAATGCCTATAAATTATGCTAGTCAGTATATTGTTATTAATGAGCCTGAACTTTTATTCAGTGCGACTGAAAAGAAATATTGTCATAAAAGTCCAATTGTTGGACTTAGTTGTTGGGGGCCATATGATTCTTCAATTTCGGGTCGTATTACACCTAATAATCCTATACGCCTTGCAATTATTTCTGTTCATGAAAAGATATCTCGACTGTTAGAATATTTAAATAGTTTAAATAATACTATTCGACTTTCTGAAGCAAATGACTACTTAGTTGAGTATGAAGGTTTTTATAATATTTATAAAACAAAACTTTTTATTCCCCCATATGAGAATAATTTAATACAGTTAATTAGTCAGGAAGAAATAGAACAATGTAAAAATACCGAAGATAAAGAGATAAGTTTTGTAGAGCTTATCAAAAAATATATTAGAAATCTTTTACCATTTAGGGATAAATTTGATGTAATTATTTTTCATGTGACAGATGAGATGTCGGAGTTTGAACGTGTAAACATAAATGGTTATGTTTTTGACCTTCGTGACCATATAAAAGCTTTTTGTGCTCCAAATAATCTAAAAATTCAATTTATTCGTGAGAGGTCAATACCTTCTAATGAGAGTTCATCGAATGTAGATTATGTGCGAAAAGCTTGGTGGTTATCGTTAGCAATATACTGTAAGGCTGGTGGTATACCTTATAAGCTTAAGGAAACAATTCCTGGGACTGTATATGTGGGGTTATCTTATGCAATTTCTGCTACAAGCCGCAAAAATAAAATTGTTTTGGGTGTGAGTCAAATTTTTGATGAGACTGGAGAGGGAATAAGATTCAGGTTATTGCCGGTAAAAAAACCGTTATGGAATAGAGCTGATGTATACAAGGAAAATCCCTTTATGAGTAAAGAAGATGCACGTCAGCTTTTTATAACTATTAGGCAGGATTACCAGGCTATCAATGGAGAGCCACTTAAAAGAGTGGTTGTTCATAAAACAACTCCTTTTCGTGCTCAAGAAATTGCTGGAATTTGTGAAGCATTAACCGGCATAGATAAAATAGAGTTGCTTACTATTCAAAGTAATGTCCTACATAGATTGATACGAGGTGCTGATGATCAAAAGGATGCCACAGGAAAGCCAATCAAGGGAGTTGCGAAATTTCCTGTTAAAAGAGGAACTATATTACCGTTAGATACTGATACTTTTCTTCTCTTTACCCAAGGAGATGTGGAAGGTATTAATCTTAGAAAGGGTAGATATCATTATTATCAAGAAGGAAGGGGTATACCTCGTCCGATTTTAATACAAAGATATTTAGGGACGGCACCTGTTGAAACAGTCGCTGAGGATATTCTTAAATTAACTAAAATGAACTGGAATAATTTACAGCTTTATAACCGTTTGCCTGTAACGATTATATTTGCACATAGAATTGCACAAATTGTAAAGCAGGTTGAGAATTACAGCGATATTCCATTTGATTTTCGATACTATATTTGATATATTTTATTTACATTTTTGGTGTTTTTTGTTTTTATAGTAAGGGGCCTATGATAATGATTATCCCACAAAAAGTATCGGTTCTAAATAAAATTTCTTAAACCTATTGTCGAAAAACAACCAAACCGATGAACACAAATATAAAAATGAATGTAAAAAAGAAGGAGTTAATCTGTTCTTTGGATCCTTCTTTATCCATTTCAGTAAACTCTTGAAATTCATGGCTGCTATCTTAAACCCAAACCACAATTTTGAACGCAATAATCCCCTGACCGGCATAAAGTCCACTTTGTATTTCCTCCTCAGTACTGATGGTATACCCTCTATCCCGGCTCTTTGACTCGCTATTCTTCTGTACTCTTCTGTCCCCATCTTCACCCTCAACAAGCTCAACCGATATGCTTTCTCACTTATCCTTACCACTGCTTTCCGTTCCGTTATCTTTACTCGACACCTATCCTTTAATGGACATCTCTTACATTTTTCTACTTCAAAGTAAAGGCCTGGGTGTTAAAATAAAATTGTGTCTGGTGTATAATAAAATCACAAAGGAGGCTGGTAATTATGGATAAAAATACCTATTATGAAACAGTCAAAAATATGGCGGTTGAAAAAGTATTAAATCAGTATTGCTCTGATTCGGATCCATCACGCCCTGCTCTGAAAAAACTGCTGGAAGATTTGCTCGACTGGTTTATGTTGTCTGAACGCCAAATCTATCTCTTGAAAAACGAAAACGACAAAGGTAATGGCTTTTATGATAGAAAACTTGGTACGCCTATGGGTAACCTGGAAATCTCTGTCCCAAGAACTCGCACTGGCGATTTCAGACCCCACATCCTCCCTGAACCGTATA
The DNA here is from genome assembly GCF_900115765.1 of Caldicoprobacter faecalis. Taxonomy (NCBI): domain Bacteria; kingdom Bacillati; phylum Bacillota; class Clostridia; order Caldicoprobacterales; family Caldicoprobacteraceae; genus Caldicoprobacter; species Caldicoprobacter faecalis. Next base: position 18,130 of record NZ_FOXR01000038.1, read on the forward strand.
AAAGGGTGGATGAATCCTATACAGACCTTCTTAT
>NZ_FOXR01000079.1:0-1812 GCF_900115765.1 Caldicoprobacter faecalis
TGTCAATAGTCTGTGAAAATGTCACCTCAAAAAGGATAATTTTATTCAGTAAAAATGTCAACTATGGGTTTTAAAAAATATTACAGAGATAATTTATAGCAAAGCTATTAGAAATTTTGACGCTCGCCGCTAGGCAGGCCGGTGGGTGTAATACACCCACCGGCATAGGCAAAAGCTTACCCAAGGGGGTGCATGTCAAGTGGCTTTCGCGGCATAAGCAGCAAAGCTCTAGGGTCACTCCAACTTATTCCACGGTCCACTTGACATGCACTCTGAGTCTAGGGCTTTTTAATACTATATTATGGGGGCAAAAAAGGCAATAAGAAACTAGGCCTTGATAAATATTATCAAAGCTTGTATGATAATCTATAGGAGAAGCGATAGATAAAAATGCTATGCCCAAGCTCGTGTGGAATTAAACAGCTGGTCTAGCATCTCAAGGATCTCGCGATCAGTTTCTTCGTAAGAGATTCTAGGCCTTTTTTGAGCCTGTTGTTTCCATGGGTGGTCAGGAGCCGGTTTTACGGGATTATGCTTTTTCTCTGATTTATGCTCAGACTGCCGTAAAGCTTGTTTTTTAGGTCGTTCTTCAAGTATTAGGGTATCATATATCGTACCGGCATAGAAAGCTTTTACGCCTATTTTAGGGCTGAATAGGACGGTAAGTTTAGCTTTGGGCATAGCAGGGACTTTTTTGCCGTCCTTGACCAGTTGATAATATTTCCCCTTGTATGAGAAGGCAGAGCCTTCGATGATGGTGCGACGTTCCTTGATGCACAGGATATAGTCGAGGTTGATAGCAGGGTCAAGAGGCCTGAACGCAGGCTGTGGGTTTTCAGGCTCAACCCCGAATCTTTTGTTGTAGGATTGAATAAATCTGGGTAAAAAAGCATTAGCAGCCTCAATTGAATTGATACCATAGATTTTAAGTTCGGCTTTCAACCTATCCTGAAGAGTATCCCAGAGTTTTTCGACACGCCCTTTAGCCTGAGGGGATCTGGCTTTGATTATATTGATGCCGAGTTCTTCCATAGCTCTGCCGAACTGTGTAAGGCTAACTGTTTTTCCTGCAAGTTGTTCTTCGATAGAAAGTTTACCATCATTGGGAGAGACGAAGATGGTATGGCGGTCAGAGTACAGGCTTAAGGGAACGCCATGATTAGTGATTATTTGACGTATGATTTCAAAGTATCCTTCCATACACTCTTGTTGAGTGAAGAATAGAGCGAGTATTTCGCCTGTGGCATCATCAATAGCCCCGTGGAGGGTAAAAGGTGGAAGTCCATCTATCCAATCGTGTTTAGAAGCATCTATTTGGACGAGCATACCTTTCTGGGGCATCCTTTTTCTTCTGTGGTGGGCTTTACGTTTACGGTGTTTTCTAGGGCTGCTAATACCTTCTTTTGTTAGAATTCTGTATACAGAGGAATAACTTACTTTAATGTTTTCATTTTCCATAAGTAAGTCGACGAAATGGTTGAAGTTTACGTCACAGTATTTTTCGCTTTTTTTAAGGTTAATGATGGTGTTTTTAAGTTCATCAGAGAGAGCATGCTGGGGCTTTCGACCTCTGTTTTTGTGGATGATGAACGCAGGTCCTTCTTTCAAAACCCCCTTTTTCAACCTTATTACTTGGCGTTCACTGAGGTTTAGAAGCTCAGCAGCTTCTCTGATGGTTATAACTTTATCGATTGTTTGATTTATGACTCTTAAACGGGTCATTTCTTTTTGTGTCATGTTGAATATCTCCTCTCTCATGTATGACATTATATCAGAATAATTTCAATATGACATTATCACAGAATAACAACA
>NZ_FOXR01000072.1:0-3337 GCF_900115765.1 Caldicoprobacter faecalis
GAGTTTTGGTTTGGTAATTTAATTCTAACTAGAATTCTAACTAGAGGGATAGGGGGGGCTCAACCCCTTTTTACACAATTATATAGACTTAACTTCCTGTTAAAAGAGTATTATTGTTTTTATAATATTTTAGATATTCTAGAATTTTGTTCATATTTCTCCTCCTGTCGACTGGTATTTTTTCAGCTCTTGGTAAAGGATAATTTTTAAAACCAAATAATATAATAAGGGAGATGAATAACACCATATACTCTCGTATACATTGCTCTTACCAAGGGCAATCCTTGCAGGAATTGCACTTAATAAGAAAATAGGAATTGCATATATGAGAAGATTACGGAGGATTTTTGGCAAAACCGTATCAGGCTTTTCTGCCATTGTTAAAAGCTGCAGGACTATCGCTGAAATTGCTTCGGACCTTAAACCAAAAAGAGTAAAACTGTATACTATGAAAAATAAAAGTCCCATTAAAATAGAAGCACTGAAAATTGAAATGATATAAGCTATTGTCAATTTAATTCCACATATTTTAATGCACCATATATTTAGAAATATTAACAAGGGGGTTGAAAAAGCTGCAGGAAAATTTAGGTTTTTTAGTACGATGTATTTTATGAGAGGCTGTGGTTTTAGTAAATCAAAATCAAAATACCCTGTTACAACTGATTGTCCAAACTTGGAAACAGCTTCTGCAAAGAAAATTGCATATAAGTTGTTTACTAAAAAGAAGCAGGTTATATAAAAAAGAATTTCTTGTCTATTATAATCACCAAAAATGTCAATTCTTTGAGTAAGCAGGTAATAGCCTAAAAATGTCGCAGTATATAAAGATAAGTCTGCCAAAAACCAGCTTAACAAATTTGCTCTATATTGAATTGCTTTTTTAATTGAAAATCTTATAGATTCTATTAACATGTTTTCACGCCCCATGAGAGGTGTATTTTTTTAATCCATTTTTCATAAGTAAAAAAACAATGAAACCAAGTATTAGCACCCAGACTAGTGAAATAAGCAATCCTTTATTTACTATTTCAATGTCAAAATTAGCATCACATATAAGCTTTGACGGGATATATGTTATATAAGGGAAAGGAGTCATTAGCATAATTGATTCAATTTTGCTAGGCAAAAGGTCTAAAGGGAAAATGGCACCTGAAAGAAGACCTGTCAGTAAGTTTCTGATGGCAGCTATGCCCCATATTTCTGTCAGCCAAAAAGATAACAATCCTATTATAAAGGAAAATAAAGCATTGAGTAAAAAACCCAAAATTAACGCTAAAGGTAGGTATAACAGCCGGTTTGCTGGTATTTCAATTTTTGCCCAAATTGAGAGCACAATAATTATTGGCATATATAAAATTGCAAACCTTGCAAGGCTTGAAGATATGTGACTGTATGAAATACTGGTCAGATAATCTACTGGAAGTAAAAGCTTTTGCCCAAATCTGTAAGTTTTTATATCCTTTTCAATGTCATGTTCAGCATGAATTTCTGTAAATAGAAGTATTACATTAGAAATGACAATGTAAATCATCATTTCTTTCAGAGTGTAATTTAAGGGGTTTCCTTCAATTAAAGACCTCCAGAGAAAGAAGTTTATTAGGATTGGTACAATTAGGGAGCTTAAAAGCTCTCCTATAAGGTAAATTCTATACATTAAGAGTCTTTTTATTGAGTAGTCAAAATATCCCATAAAAATATACAATGTCCTCATTTTTCTGCACCCTTATACAATGACTCTATGATAATATCGAGATTATCATCGTGAAAATTTATATTTGAAATTTCAGCCTCATTTGACAAAACTCTCATTACATTTATCGTTTCTTCCGGACTAAATCTGATGAAATATTCTTGTTCTTCACTTGCTTCTTCTACTTTATAATATTTACTGATTATTTCAACTGCACAATTGCTTGCGTTAAATCTAACCTTTCTGATGTTGGGAATCATACTTTTCAGTTTCTCAATTGTTCCATAATATAGCTCTTGACCTTTATGGAGTATATAGATGTTGTCGCACAAATCTTCAATATCAGTTATGTAATGGCTTGTTAGTATTATAGAGGCATTATATTTATTTTTATAATTTTTTAAGTAGTTTCTAATTGCCCTTTGGGTGATAAAATCCAAGCCAATTGTAGGCTCATCAAGAAAGATAACTACCGGCAGGTGAAGGAATGATAATATTAATTCACCTTTCATCCTCTGTCCTAAAGAAAGGGTTCTGACCTGTTTTTGCAAGTCCATTTCTGACAAGCCCAATTCTTCTGCCATTGATTTTGCCCTTGAAATTGCTTCTTTTTTGTCAATAGAGTAAATGGAGGCAAAAAGTTTTACAGAATCAATAATAGTTAAGTCTGGATCTAACTGACCTCTCTGTCCCATTACTAATGAGACTTTTCTTCTGTAATCTTTGCTTCGTAAAAAAGGGTCTTCTCCCAATACTCTTATAATACCCTCATCTGCTTTAATAATGCCGGATACTAATTTAATAGTAGTAGTTTCCCCCGCACCGTTTAAACCAATCAGTCCAAGTATTTCTCCTTGATTCACAGTAAAAGAAATGTCCTTTACTGCTTGTATGTACTTGTACCTTCGCTTAAAAAAGCTTTTAACTGCATTTATTACGCCATTTTCTTTTATGTATACTTTGTAAGTTTTACTGACATTTTTAACAATTACCTGAGGTTGCATTGTTTTTCCTCCTACAACGAGGGTCAACCTCTTGTAATGTACCATATCTATTCGTTAATTGCAAGTTAAAATGAAGCTCTTTTTCTCTGTTAAAATTAATTGCCCCTTTATGCTCTTTGCCCATTTTTAGCTTTTGTGTTTGTGAATTTAGCTTAAATAATAGTGTTTCTCGACTCTTCCTCTCTACTAACACTAATAAACATGCTCTCCCTTTTCCCCTCCCAGACTCTATACAGTCCATCTCCCAATGTCCATATTCGCTACGTCCTCTTGCTCCCTCAGGTCGTTCATCTATCCGCTTTGCTTCAACATATCTTATCCGTCTGGTTACACGCCTATACTTCCTCTTTCGACTTCTCCCCTTCCTTGGATTGTATTGCCCAGCAGATCTTTCAATGCTCCCTGTAAATCCTTTGCTGTTTTAATGTTGTACTCTGCAATGAGTCTACTAATAAGTTCTTTCTTTTCCGGTGTTATAATTCTTTTTCTTGCCATACAAAAACTCCTCCTATGCTTTTATATTCTAACATAGAAGGAGTCCATATTGTCAATAGCGGATTTAAATTGACCCATTTTTAACAGATAAAATTTGACCCACCCTGGCTTTTTTAAAAACTAGACGCTATTACGCGGGCTAGCA
>NZ_FOXR01000055.1:0-7644 GCF_900115765.1 Caldicoprobacter faecalis
TGCTTAAGCCGCTGGACTTATATGCCTCAATCCTAGCTTCCCACTGTTGCTTACGCTCTTTGTGCGTCATAGATAATCCCTCCTCATCATTTCTACGGAGGAATTATCTCACATCTGATTACAAATTTTTAGGTGTGCTCTATTTGACGCTTACGATTAGGTATACTTTTTTGCGATTTTTTGAAGTATTTTATTCTTTACAAAAACGTCTTCTATATTGGGTTGGAGATATCCCTGTAACCTTTTTAAAGCTTTTAGTAAAATGTTTGGGATCTTGGAATCCTACTTTAAAAGCAATATCTATAACTTTATCTTCAGTATTTTTTAGCAACTCCTTTGCTTTCTCTACACGTACCTTTAATAAAAAATCCATAAAACTCATTCCGGTTATCTTTTTAAATATATGTGAAAAATAATAATAATTAAGAGAAACATAATTAGCGACAACAGCCAAATTTAAATCTTCATTGTAATGTTTTTTTATATATCGTATAGCCATATCTACCTTATGTTCTGTATTTTCACATGAAGATTTTAAACTATAAATGTACTCATTAAGTTTCAATATATAGAATTTTACAAAATCAAAATACCCTTCTATGCATTCAAAACAATAAGGATTCCATACGTTTGAGTATTTACTTTCAAACTCTTTTCGTTTTTTGGGACTTAAAACCGCAAGGCTATTTTCAATTTTATGTTTAAATATCTCAATGAAGTTATTGAAATAATTGATGTTGGCTTTGTAAAAAATCGATATATCAAGTATTTCATCCAAACGTCTTCTGATTTCTTTATCATTTTCAATACCTAACATATTACAAATGCTTTCAATTTTATCTACAGGAACAATAAAATCATCCTTGCGCTCAAGTATATCTTCATAATAGAGTACTCCGCTCCCCTTTATAAATATTCTATACTTGAGCACTTCTCTAGCTTGTATATAAGCTTTTCTTATATCAGTCAAACTGTTTCCTAGAGCGCTAACCGCCACAACATAATTTTGATTACTGCAATTCATTATACAATGTTTCAGAAGATCTTCCCAATTAATCCTATTATTAGTAACAAATATAAGTTCCCCCTTTGTACCACGAAAGCACAAAGCTTTTATGTGCTTTTCTCTTAAAAATTTCTCTACTGTGTTTATATCTACAGTACTCACGGTACTATTATTTTTAGGGGTAATAATACTTATATAAAATGGGTCATAAAACAAATCGATTTCCAAATCTTCCAGAATTTCACGAATCTCTTGTTCTCCCAGATTATCACTTAAAAATATGTAATGTAACTGATTCAGGCATAGTTTCTTAATACGCTGGCTCTTCTTTTCTATATTTTCGCGCTGTATTATTTCATTTTTTACCTTATTTAGTACATTAAATAATTCATGTCGATCAACCGGCTTCAAAAGATAAGCTTTAGCTCCGTATTTGATGGCTTCTACAGCATAATTAAAATCGTCGTATCCGCTCAATATTATCACCGCTGGCGAATACGGTAACATTTGCATTTCTTTCATAAGCTCAATACCGTCCATTTTAGGCATGCGTATATCCAAAATAACCAAATCATACTTCTCCTGGATAAGGCGATCTAGAGCCTCACGACCATTTGCACATTCTGAAATCTCATCTATTCCAATACCAGATTTTTGAATCATAACCTTAAGACCAGACCTTATATACTTTTCATCATCGACAATTAGTACTTTTTTCATGGCAAATGGCTTAACCTCCCAAAAATTAACTACATAAATACGAATTTCTTATATACGGAAACACCAATCGCACTTTTGTATATTTTCCTTCTATACTGTCTATTGTAATACCATACTGAGGTCCATATGCAAGTTTAATCCTTTGATCCACGTTCTTCAACCCTATACCTCGCGAATGCTCATTTTCTTGTTGATTACTTTCATCTTCTGTTGATAAAACCTCTTTCAATCGTTTCAAATCAATTGGTTTAATACCTTTTCCGTCATCGAAAACTTCTACAATCAAGTGTTCTTCTTGAATCCAAGCCGTTATTTTTATAATTCCCCCCTGGCCTTTAGGCTGAATACCGTGAATGACCGCATTTTCTACAATAGGTTGAATAGACATCTTACAGATTTCACAATTTAATAGTTCTTCGTCTACATTATAAACACATGAAATTTCATAATCATATCTTATATTTATTAATTTGATATAATTGTCTATGTAAGCAAGTTCATCACCTAAAGAAACCTTGTCTTTTTTCCAGCTCATGCTGTAACGCATTAATCTTCCTAAAGATGTAAGTGCATCTGCTACTTCATAAATACCATCAATTTCGGCCATCATCTTAATATTTTCCAATACATTATACAAAAAATGTGCATTGATCTGAGAATGCAGAGCCTTTAATTCTGTTTCTTTACTAATAAGCTCTTTTTTTACAACTATCGATATCAATTCTTTTATCCTTGCCATCATTTTATTAAAACATTGAGCAAGTTCAGCGACTTCATCACAGCCGTAAACAGGAATATCCACATCCAAGTTGCCAGCTTGTACCTTTTTCATGCAATTTACGATAATACGCATTTTTTTCAAAATAACTGATGTAAAGGTATAAGTGACAGCCGAGAAAACAATAAACCCACCTAATGTCACTAAAACAAGTAAATTTCGGGTTCTATTGAGTCTATTCACCATATTCTCAATAGATACAATTCTATAAATCGTGCTGCTTATGGGATGTATAGTTGTATAGACCATAATAACGGGTTTATTATTAATTTTAAGTATATGTACTCCTTCTTCTTGATTATTAGCCTGCATAATCAACAAGGATTTTAATTCGTCAGCTTTTATTCCTATTCTATCTAAAAATGTATCACCATAGAAGAACATATCCTGATTATCTTGAATTACTGCAAATCCCCCATCAGAATTCGCAGTATTAGTATTCATGTTGCCAAAAAATTGACTGACCAACATGCTAATTTCAAGTGCTCCAAGATATTGATTCCCGGGTCCCCATATTTTACGATACATAGTTGTAACCCTACTACGTTCAGAATTCGCAATATTAAATGGTTGAAAGATATGATCAAGTTCCCAATACACTTCTCTGTCCCACTGTTCTTTGGTAACATACCAGTGTTCATGCAATACACGCTTATCATGATAAATTAACGGCCATATTTCCGGAAAATCATCCCTGTTAATAAATAATCTCAACCGGTAAATATCCGGGTTTGTATATAGTAACCTTTCAATCTGAGTTAGAAAAATATTCTTGAATTCTATAAACTCCTGAGTATCAAAACCATTATCTCTTGAAATAAATTCCAGTAACTCTTTGTTACTAGCAATAAATTGGGAAACTCTCTGGCAAATTTCAATATTACGATATATCTGAAACTTTATTTCCTGCAGATTTTGGACCTCATTTTTTATAAAGTCCTCCTGAGTAGTCTGCTTTATTTTATGAAAGGTGTACATGGCATATAAAATTAACGGAATGGCTAAAATAAATATATAAGAAACTATAAGTTTCTTGCTCAAAGAAAACTTCTGCCAACTTAGCAGACTCTTCACCACAATGATTCCGCCCTTTCAAAAATATTTGTTATTTCATCTTTTTTACTGCAACAACATTATATATTCTGAAAAACAAAATTTCCATACTGATGTATAAAAGAGGGAAGAACTCTGTTTTGTGTTCTTCCCTCTTTTTGTTATTTTATCCCTAATTTTTTCTTATTTTCCTCCAGTTTTTGCATCTGCCAAGCTAATAATTTTTCATATCCTGCCTCAGCTCTCTTTTTCAGAAAATCTTGATATATTTGATCAAATTCCTCATCAGATTTTGCAAGGAGAAGTTTTGGTAGAGTCTGCCCCCATAGGTCAGCTATCCTGCTAGCAATGATCCCTTCTTCACTATCACTTGGTGGGATTAAATTATCATATATTGCATAACTAACAGCCTTTCCATATGTCCACTCTTCCAATTGTCTGACAGCCGGCCCGGGTTCTGGTGCCCACCTCATCTGTATTAAACTATTACCCAACATCCAAAGAGGATCCTGTCCTACAACCTTATCAAACTGTTCGCGATTGTTTCGAGCCATTTCAGCATATTCTGGAAGATATTGTTCTTTCCCGTCTATGATATCCCATGTTTCACCTTGTCTACCCAAATACATATCACGTTGTCCCTCTTCGCTTAACCAATAGCTCACAAAACGAATAGCGCGATCAGGATGTTTACAATTCTTTGTAATCATAGTTAGGGTCCATCCTGATATCCCTGGCCCCGCTAATTTAGGAGGATCTAGATTGCTATTGGCCGGCCCATCCACTGCAATATATATACTATTGGGATCTCTTTCATATAATGCCTGTTGAGCCGCCACAAAATCCGTCCTCTGATAAAGCATAGCAAAATACCTGCCTTGAGCAATTTTCTCTTCCATTTGAGCTCGTTTATCTATAAATATATCAGGAGAGAGCAATCCCATTTCGTTTGCTTTTCTAAAAGTCTTCAGCCAGCGGATATATTCAGGGTCCTCCCTGAAATCATATAACTTTCCGTCTTTTTCTCTAGGTATAGCCAAAAAATTGGCCAAATATGATTCAAGGGAATAGTTTCCGGTATCTGTAAACTCATGCAACCCTATTGGAATTAAAGGTTGGCCATTAACCTCAGGAAATTTCTCTTTAGCAGCCTTCAAAGCTGCCAAAAATCCCTCAGGAGTTCTCATATCAGGTTTACCCAAAGCCTCATACATATCTTTCCTAACAACAAAAGTCTGATTAGAAGGAATTTTTTCATATTTATCATAATCTTCCGGGGCTACAGCAAAGTTGGGATAACCATAAGTTTTGCCATCATCCTGCTCATACCACTTTAAAACCTGTGGAGAAGCCACTTCGTAGAAATATGGGTCATATTTATCAGCCAATTCATTGAGAGAATAAACTAGACCTCCATCTATCATTTTACGTACTCCATCTTCCCACCATCCAAGCGTTACAAAATCCGGTAGCGTATTTGATGCAATCATGGTGTTTAATTTTTCGTTTTCATTTCCTGCTGGTACAATAAAATTAATAGATACTCCTGTTTTTTCCTGTACATATTTTGATATTAAAGTCTCTCCCCAATTATAGTTATACCATGAAAAATGAACATACCAATCAAATGTAACCGGAGATGTATCCTTTTTCCACCCAGGTTCAACGGTTTCTTCAGAATTTTCGGATTTTTCTGAATCTCCGGAAGCCTGTTCTTGTTCAACATTATTTCCATTTTCACTAGAAACTTGTTCTTCACTATCGTTCTCTTTTTTGTCAGAAGTACACCCAACAAAAAGCAACGCCGACAACAAGATTGCCAACAGATAAGCAACTAGCCTTAAATACCCTTTTCCCATCATTCTAGCCTCCTTTTTAAAAATGATTTTTCAGATTTTTAAAATAAAGCACTTAGCATACCTGCTTCATAATAACATCACCCCTTTATAGAACCTAAAAGCATCCCTTTAACAAAGTACTTCTGCAGAAAAGGATATACGCATACCACAGGGACAGTAGTTACTATCATAGTTGCCAGTCTAATTGTCTGCGATGTTACACTAGTTGTTCGTATACCAGCCGGCATGTTTTGAAGCATCTGAACCGAAGTAGTCTCTGCAATCACCCTGTAAAGGAAAGTTTGAATAGGTTGTAAATCTGGATTATTTATAAAAATGACACCAGCAAAATAATCATTCCAGTGATACACTCCGGTGAACAAAGCAATTGTTGCAAGCACAGGCTTCGAAAGCGGTATTATGATTTTGAAAAAGATATAAAAATCATTTGCCCCATCTATTTTAGCCGATTCTTCCAAAGCATCTGGTATTTCCCTAAAAAAAGCTTGAAAGATTAAAAGATTATAAAAATTGAACATTGCCGGAATTATATATACTGCAAAACGATCCAATAATCCTAGACTTCTATAAAGCAAAAATGTAGGAATCAGTCCTCCACTGAAAAACAAAGTAATTGTTCCCATAGCCATAAAATACTTTCTGCCCATAAGATATTTTTTAGACAAACCATAAGCAACCATAGATGTGAAAAATACGTGAACGGTTGTTCCAATAATAGTTCTGAAAAAGCTTACACCAAAAGCCCTAAAAATTTTAGAATCAGCAAAAACCGCTTTGTAACTATCCAGGCTAAAAACTCGAGGCCACCAATAAATTCCCCCGAGCATGGCATCAGTCCCATCATTTAAAGAATTTACTAATGTATACCATACAGGGTACAACATCATAAAACAAATAACTATCATGATAATTGTATTAACAATATCAAAGACAACTTCACCCTTAGTCCGTCTTGCCAAAAATTTTCTTCTCATACAACTTCCTCCTAGAATAACGATTTTCCTGTAAGTTTTCTGGTTACCCAGTTTGCTAGCAAGAGAAGCATTAAAGCAATAACCGACTTAAACAACCCAACAGCTGTAGCATAAGAAAACCTCGCAGACTGTATACCCATCCTATACACAAATATATCAATAACCTCACTACTCGGTGCATTTAACGGATTCCGAAGAACAAGTATCTGATCAAAATTGGAATTAAGAAGCCCGCTAACTGCTAATATAAACAAAATTGCAATGGTCCCCGAAATGCTTGGTAAGGTAATGCTCCACATCCGTCTAAATCGACCAGCTCCATCTACAATAGCAGATTCATATAATTCAACATCAACTCCGGAGATGGCAGCCAAATAAATTATGCTGTTCCACCCCAGCCCTTTCCAAATATCTGAAATTGTGGCTATCCACCAAAAATATTTTGGTTCTCCTAAAAAAGCAACTGGTTTATCCAATATACCCATATTTACCAATAATTCATTAATCATTCCGCTCTCGGACAACCACGTAATCAGAATACCTCCTAAAACAACCCACGACAAAAAATGAGGAAGATATGAAATAGTCTGAACAGTACGTTTAAAAGTAGAATTTTGGATTTCATTTAAAAACAAAGCAAAAATAATTGGTAAAGGGAATCCAAAAATGAGCTTCAACAAACTTATCCCAACAGTATTTTTCATTATGATGGGGAACCAATCATCTCTAAAAAAATCTAAAAAATGTTTAAATCCTACCCATGGGGCCTCAAAAAACGAAGAAATAATATTGTAGTCTTTAAAAGCAATTATTATCCCGTACATAGGAATGTAATTAAATATTATCATCCAAATTACACCTGGAATTACCATCATATAAAGGTATTTTTGTTCTTTTAACCTACGAAAAAACTGTTTGCTATTTGGGGAGATTATAACATTATTTGATGCTGTAGATTGCATTCTCATTTAATGTTTGCCTCCTATGCTTTAATTTTCGTTCTTTATTCTAACAAAGAATAATTTAAAATGAAAGTAAGTTAATTTGTTTTTGGTGTCAATTTTTTAGTTGTCCTTAATTTAGCCGGCCTTAAAAACAAGTTAGACATATCAGTAGCTGCAAATTTTTAAAAGGAAACAAAAAGAATTATAATAATAAACTCAGACTTCGCACATAAAAAATGAGCTCTGAACCTTGAAAAATCAACATTTTTCGGCATAAAAATATAGAAACATCCTCTCTTTTATGGTATAA
>NZ_FOXR01000040.1:0-15530 GCF_900115765.1 Caldicoprobacter faecalis
GGAAACACCTGTATCCATTCCGAACACAGAAGTTAAGCCCTTCAGCGCCGATGGTACTAGAGGGGAGACCCTCTGGGAGAGTAGGTCGTTGCCGGAGTTCAATTTAAAAAAGCCTGGCAAATCAAGCCGGGCTTTTTACTTATGATATATTTATGATAATATGTTTATGATATTGAAGATAAAGAAGCGTTGGATGAGATTTTATCATGGTCATTTTACCGGGTTGTTGCAAGGTAAAATAAAGACAAATAATTTCTTTGCCTTTTTCAAGGTGAGATTACTTTACGCTTGCTTTGAGAGTTTGTCGAATTTTTTGTAATGCCCTTCGGTGTTTTGATTTTACCGTATTGTAATTGGACTTCATTATTTGAGCTGTATTTTTTAGTGATAAACCTGACCCGTAGACAAGATTGATGATGCTTCTGTATTCTGTGGGTAATGTTTTAATTGCTTCTGCGATAGCTATATGTGTCATTATATCGGGACTATCTTCAAATATGGCTGTTTTAATAAGGTTTTGATATTGTGCAGGTGTCATTAAAATCTCTCGAATAGTCTTTTTTCTCATATTCATGGCTTCTCTTTTGGCAATTGTAAAACACCAGGTTTTAAACTTTGCTTTATCCTTTGATGTATGAAAGTTTTTATAAGCTATTATAGTGGTTTCTTGTAATATATCTTCTGCAAGGTACTCGTCCCGGATAATGCTAAGAATAAATCTATAAAGATCAGTATATATTGGGATGAGTAATTTTTCGAAAAGTTGTAATTCGTCAGTATCTATTTTATTCTTTGTTTTAAAATCTGACGACAAGGATAATACACTCCTTGTATTTGCCTTTCATTTTAGTTTCTCATCTTACGAATTTTTGTTAGATTCAAAGTTGGGCTATTCGATAACTGAAGTGCTGCAATTACTTTCTGATCTTCTTTATCTATAGTTTAGCAATATTTAATAAAAATAGCAATAAAACACAATGAAAAAATTTTTAATTATTGCACCATTCTTGAGTAAAATTTTCTCTAATATATTGTGAAAGGGAAATATTCTTCTCAAGCAAGAAAAATAACAAGAAAGAAGGGATTCCATTGGGCTAGATCAATGATGAATTGTGAATCTCAAAAGAAAAATGGCGTTAAGGGGGTTAACAAAATGTTATGTAAGTCCACAATAAAAAGAATGTCATTAATGCTATTTATAGTTGCTTTGGTTATTTCTTTTATGTATAAAGTAGATTTTTGTACACCTACTGAGAGTTGGTGGGATTCCCAAGGATATGGTATGTTTAACCCTGTAGCTGTTACATATATATATGATACAAATGGTACTCTGATAAATAGTACTACTAAAGCCGATAACTCAACTAAATTGATAAGTTATGCGCAAATATATATAAATCCATAATGCAAAAACTTATAGATACAATAAATTTCAGTTACCCGCAAACTCATGATAAGAATGATATTGCATCTAAATATTAATAAAAAATTTAAATTGAGAAAGGGGCATCTAGACATGAATAAAAGACTAAAAGTCAGCCTGTTGGTTATTGCAGTAATGCTGGTAGCAGGTACTTTTTATGGTATATATGTGGCTCGAAATAATTATATTGAGAAACTGTTAGCTCAATACCCAACGTATGGAGATCCGCCCTATATGGAACGCGGAATGATCCCGGATGTACAAGTTCTAGTTCAGTATTCTGATGTGGTAATTGTTGGACAAGTAAATAAAAGTGTAGATAAATACACCGTTACTTTTGAAGGCAATAAAGCGACTCCGGAAGGTGCGCTCGAGGAGAAATCGCGAAGTATGGGTAATGAGCCAAATAGGACTGAATTTATCACAACACAAATAAAGGTGCTTGATGTGTTAGCGGGCAGTTTGGAAGGAGAAGAGATACTAATTACCCGCAGCTGTGAATTTGATGGCTATCAACCCGAGTTAATCCCCGGGGAAAAGATGGTATTCTTTTTAAGAAAAGGCTCTGGAGTACACGAGGGAAAGTACCTTCCAATTGATAATCTATGTGGCTATATTTATATTACCAGTGATGATAAAATTGTACCTGTTGTCAAGGAAGATAAGTATAGGAAATATGTTGGTATAAGCCTGAATAGCTTTAAAAAACAGATTGGCAGTTTTAAAAAATAAATAATTTCGTGAAATCCAAATTGTAGACTTATAGACCCAGCTAAATGCCGGGTTTTTATTTTGTGCGTCCGAGCATGGCCAGTAACTTGTAATGAAGCATGAAAATTTGTAAATGTTACGCGAATTTTTATATTTTTTGTATCTGTGTTATTTTTGTGTTTATATTGACATGAAGTTAAAATCTGTTTATAATAAAAACAAAAGGTAAACGGTTTCCTAAATTACAATTTAATAGAAAGATTTAACGAGCATTGTTACCAAAATTTGGGAGACTATCCCCTTTTTGAGGTGAAATATACATGAAAAGGTTGGGGGCAGCCATCATAGGCTGCGGCAGTATACACGGGGTGCATGCAGATGCAATTGAGGCAAGCGAGCTAGGACGCTTGGTATGCGTGGTTGATATAGACAAACAACGAGCCCAGGCATCTGCAGCAAAGTATGATTGCCGATGGTATGTTGATTATCTGGAAGCTATTAATGATGATGAAGTAGATGTGGTACATATATGTACACCTCATTACTTGCACGCCTCTATGGCCATTGAAGCTGTAAGAGCTGGTAAACACGTCTTGGTTGAGAAGCCGGTTGCCATATCTGTGAGCCAGGCACAGGAAATGGCGCAAGAGAGCAAAAAGCATGGACGCTATATAGGGGTATGCTTTCAAAACCGTTTTAATCCAGAGTCTCAAAAGGCCAAGGAGATCATCGACAGTGGCAAGATCGGGGCTGTTAGGGGAATTAAAGGTGTTGTAACCTGGTTTAGAACCAAGGAGTACTACACTCAAAGCGGGTGGCGAGGAAGGTTTGCCACAGAGGGCGGCGGCGTGCTTATAAACCAGGCTATTCATACCCTTGATCTCATGCAGTGGTTGGGTGGGGGAGTAAAGGCTGTAAAAGGAAATGTCTCTACTTATCTTTTGGGAGATGTGATCGAGGTAGAGGACACTGCTGATGCCGTTCTATTTTTCAAAAACGGAGCACGGGGTATCTTTTATGCCACCAACTGCTATACTACCAATTCCCCAGTGGAAATCGAAATAGACTGTGAGAAGGCCACTCTGAGGATTTACGATGGTACGCTGGTTATGGAACAAGGCAAAAGCCGTGAGCTTTTAGTTACTGGAAAGGCCAGCGAGACGGCATACAAGTCTTATTGGGGCAGAAGCCACGCGGTTTTGATAGACGAGTTTTATCGAGCCGTTTTAAGCGATGATCCCAGGCACATCATCTCTGTTGAAGAGGGTATGGAATCTTTGAAGATAATCGATGGCATTTATAAGTCCTCTTCTACAGGGAATGTAATAAACATTAATTAAAATTGGGGGGATTTTTTATGAGTAAGCCCAGAGTAGGAGCCCAGCTGTATACCATCAGGCAATTCACCAAGACGCTTGAGGACATCGCGGCCAGCATGAAAAAGATAAAGGAAATAGGATATAATGCCGTTCAAGTGTCAGCGTTCGGACCTGTGGACCCGCATAGGGTAAAGGAGATAATGGATGCAGAAGGGTTGACGATTTGTGCTACCCATATTGCATACGATAGATTGAAGAATGATTTGCAGGGAGTCATTGAACAGCATAAGCTTTGGAACTGCAAATATGTGGGTCTTGGTGCCATGCCGCAAGAATACGCTAAAAGTGCGGAAGGATATGTGAAATTTGCCAAAGAAGCGTCGGACATTGCGCGGGTATTAGCGGATAATGGATTGAGATTTATCTATCATAACCATAACTTCGAATTTATGAAATTTGACGGGGTAACGGGTTTGGAAATCCTACTCAATGAAACCGATCCTGAAGTATTTGACTTTGAAATCGATACATACTGGGTGCAGGCAGGAGGGGCCAATCCCGTTGACTGGATCAAGAAGGTCAAGGGCAGGATGAAGGTAGTTCATTTCAAGGACATGGGCGTGGACAGCAACAGGCAGCAGATGATGACCGAGGTGGGCGAGGGCAATCTCAACTGGCCAGACATCATCAATGCCTGCGTTGAGATCGGTGTAGAGTGGGCGCTGGTGGAACAGGACATCTGTCAGAGGGATCCTTTTGAGAGCCTGGCAATAAGCCTGAATAATTTGAAGAAACTGGGCCTTAATCCTTAAATCCGAAAATACGATTGATGTGGGGAGGAGAGAAGGGTGAGCAAGTTCATACTTTCTGCTTTTGCAGATGAAATCGACCCTGATTTGAAAGTACAAATGGATGTGCTGGAACAGCATGATATAAGATACATAGAAATGAGAGGAGTATACGGCAAAAACCTCGTTCAGTATTCTTTGGAAGAGGTAAAGGAGATAAAGAAACGGCTGGATGACAGGGGATTTAAGATTTCTGCCATAGGTTCACCTATAGGCAAGATAGGAATACTGGATGATTTTGAACCCCACCTTGAGCTGTTTAAACACACCATTGAAATCGCAAAGATACTGGAAACCAGCTATATCAGGATGTTCAGCTTTTATATTCCCAAAGGAGATGACCCTGCAAAATATAGGGATGAGGTTATTCGCAGGTGGGAGGAGTTTATAAAAGCCGCTGAGGGGACCGGACTCACTCTTCTTCATGAGAACGAAAAGGGCATTTATGGGGATACTGCTGAGCGCTGCCTTGACCTTTTAACAACGCTCAACTGCGATTACGTAAAATTTACATTTGATCCGGCCAATTTTGTCCAATGCGATGTGGAAACTTACCCCCATGCTTTCAATCTCCTAAAAAGTTATATAGCTTATATGCATATCAAGGATGCACTGTACAGCAACCACAGCGTGGTGCCTGCGGGATATGGAGACGGCAAGGTAAAGGAAATACTTACTGAGCTTTATCAAAGGGGGTATGAGGGCTTCTTATCCATAGAGCCCCATCTGGGCAACTTTGTAGGCTTTAGCGAACTGGAGCAGGGGATTGTGGATCCTAACCTGCCGGAAGGTGGTCCTAAGCAGTTTGGCATTGCTGCAAATGCTTTGAAGAAGATATTGTCACAAATTGAGAGGAGGGAATGACCTGTGGATAAGGTGAGAATAGGCGTAGTGGGCATAGGGAACATGGGTTCGGCTCATGCCAAGTATCTGGCAGCTGGAGATGTTCCCAATGCAGAGCTCACTGCAGTTTGCGATATAAATCCCAAGAGGCTGGAATGGGCCAGAGACAATCTGGGCGAGCATATTAAGCTATTCGAAAATGCTGAGGCCATGTTTGAGTCCAAGGCTGTGGATGCCGTCATCATTGCCACGCCCCACTATGATCATCCGCCCTTGGCCATCAGCGCTTTTAAACGGGGACTGCACGTGCTCATTGAGAAGCCTGCGGGAGTTTATACAAAGCAGGTAAGGGAAATGAACGAGGTGGCCGAGAAGAGCGGCAAGGTTTTTGGCATTATGTACAACCAGCGTACCAATCCCGTCTACCAAAAGCTCAGGGATCTGGTAAAATCGGGTGAACTGGGTGAGATAAAGCGCATCAATTGGATTATCACAAACTGGTATCGTTCGCAGAGCTACTATGATTCGGGTGGCTGGAGGGCCACGTGGGCCGGTGAAGGCGGCGGTGTACTCATAAACCAGTGTCCCCATAATCTTGACCTGTGGCAATGGATTTGCGGCATGCCGCGTCGCGTACGGGCATTTTGCCACTACGGCAAATATCACGATATTGAAGTTGAAGACGACGTCACGGCTTATATGGAATATGAGAATGGCGCCACGGGCGTGTTTATAACCACTACCGGCGAAGCGCCGGGTACCAACCGCTTTGAGATTGCCGGTGATAGAGGAAAGATAGTGGTCGAGGAAGGCAAATTGACCTTCTGGCGCCTGCGGGTTTCAGAGAGGCAGTTTAATAGAGAGTACAAAGGTGGATTTGGCTCGCCTGAATGCTGGAAATGTGAAATCCCTGTGCATGGCGTTGAAACGGCGCACAGGGGGATTACCACCAACTGGGTAAACGCCATATTGAAAGGTACGCCGCTTTTGGCGCCCGGCGTAGAAGGGATATATGGCCTGACCATATCAAATGCCATGCATCTGTCTTCGTGGCTGGATGATTGGGTAGAGATCCCCTTTGACGAAGACCTGTTCTATCAAAAGCTCAAAGAAAGGATAGACAGTTCCAAGTTCAAAAAGGATAAAAAAGAAGATAAAATCTTAGACGTAGAGGGAACGTATTGAGATGGCAGACACGATTGACCCTCTCACATCAAAGTGGGAGGGTCTGCCATTAAAAAGTATATACTCGTAATCATGGCCAAGTCATAAGCAAAGGCGCAACATATGATGGAAGCTATCCAACGTTATGCTTGTGTATGGCCCAGAAGATTTGCAAGGCTAGTAAAGTGAGAGGAAAGTCTGTAATTTTGGTCCTGAGAGGTTTAAAAGGCCTAAAAATTATAAAATTATTATATGAGGTGAATAAGGGTGAAAATTGGTATATGTACAGGCGTGGAGAATATAAAAAAGATGGAGGATATAGGCTTTGATTATATAGAGCCTTCGGTGGTGAGCATTGCAAAGATGAGCGATGAGGAATTTAATGCCGTAATGAATCTGGTTGATAGCAGCAGGATAAAATGCGAAGCATTCAATGTGTTATTCCCAGGAAATATGAGGCTGACAGGGCCTGAAGTGGATGAGAAAAGCATTGAGGATTATCTGAAAAAGGCATTTCCAAGGGTAAGCCGTCTGGGCGCAAAAGTGGTTGTATTTGGAAGCGGTGGAGCGCGCAAAGTACCTGATGGTTGGAGCGGGGAAGAAGCGTGGAATCAGCTTGTAAGGATTGCGAGGGTAGCAGGCGATGTGGCTGCTGAATATGGTTTGACCATTGCTATGGAACCGTTGAACACTTCGGAGACCAACATTCTCAATTCTGTAGAGGAAGGCATAAAGTTTGTAACAGACGTTGGTCATACCTATGTAAAGCTATTGGCCGATTTTTATCACATGCGGCGGGAGAATGAAAACATGGATGTATTGGTTAAGGCGGGTTCTACGATTGCACATCTGCATATAGCCAACAGTAGTGGACGGGTGTATCCTCTGGATAGGTCTGAGGATGTGTACGATTGTTTCTTTCAAAGGCTAAAAGAAATTGGATATGAGGGACGCATAAGTATCGAGGCCAGTACTAAGGACGTTGATAGAGATGCGCCGATTAGTTTAAATCTATTGAAGGAACTGATTAAATAAGTTTTACGGTATGGTTTTCAAGAGAGTATAGAGCCTTTTTAAAATAGTTGAATATCGATGTAAAAATATTTGTTTTTTAGCTCAAAAAAAGATAAAGGGTGAGAAAAGGATGAATTCTAAAGAGATAGTATTGAGAACTCTAAATTACGAGGAGCCTGAAAGGGTTGCCAGGTCTTTCTGGGATTCTGATCTGGTGTGGTGTAGCAATACGGTAAAGACACACGCCACTGAATGGAAAAAGGTGGGAGATAATCGCTGGGAAAGAATAGATGAATGGGGGAATGTGTGGGCAAGGCTGGATTCAACTTCAAAAGGAGAAGTGATTAAGGGTGTGCTGGAAGACATAGAAGATTACACGGCTTATGAGTTTCCTGATTTTTCAAATCCTGATGACTATCAGATTGTGAAGAAGTGTAAAGCAGAACACCCTGACAAGTGGATAATAGGGAGTATGCCCGGATTTACCTTTAATATAGCTAGAAAGCTCTTTAAACTAGAAAATTATTTTGTTAAGCTGATGCTGGAGACTGAGAAAATGCACCGGCTTCATGATAAAATCGATGAGATGCTGGTGGACATGATCACAAATTATGCCAGGGCGGGCGTTGATAGCATCATGTTTCCTGAGGACTGGGGGACGCAAACACAGCTTTTTATAAATCCCAAACTCTGGTATGAGGAGTTTTATCCCCGCTTCCAAAAACTGTGCGCAGTTGCGCATGAATGCGGTATAAAAGTTTTTATGCATTCGTGTGGAGCTATAGGTGCAATCATTCCCGGTCTCATTGAAGCAGGGGTTGACCTGTTGCAGTTTGACCAGCCCACGCTGCACGGGATTGACACTTTGGCATCCTATCAGGAAAAAGCAAAGATCACGTTCTGGTGTCCCGTGGATATTCAAAGAACGCTTCAAACAAGGAATGAAGAAAAAATAAGGGCTGAGGCGCGTGAGCTGCTTGATAAGCTTTGGAGAGGCAGGGGTGGATTTATTGCGGGTTATTATTCTGATAATGCGTCTATTGGTTTAGATCCCAAATGGCAGGAGTGCGCCTGTGACGAGTTCGTCAAGCGAGGGCGCAGGGAGAATTATATTTCACTTGATAAAATTCAATCGGACAGGGATCTGGCATGACGGGCCTGAGTTGTTTGCTATAAGAATTCTTTCTCGGGAAGAAGATACATCGACAACGCCAAACCTGTCACATTAAAAATTATAAAGAAGGCAATGTTATATAAGAAGAAAGTGCAGGATACTCTATCTTTTGGAGTATCCTGCATTTGCGTAGTAATAAGATGAAAAATAGAGGATCCGTTAGAAATACAGAGAAAATGAAAGTAATTATTAGATATATGCATTTAAATGCTTTAGAACCATCATTTATAGTTAAAAAGTATGTTGAATTATTAAAGGTTGTTGATTATAATAAATCACGTCTGATGAGGAGATGGGCCATTAGCTCAGTTGGTAGAGCACCTGACTCTTAATCAGGGTGTCCGGGGTTCGAGTCCCTGATGGCTCACCAGAGGTACCAAGGCCATAAAAGGTCTTGGTACTTTTTTATTCTTTCTTTTATAATAGCTACATATGCCATAGGTGAAATATAGCATACCAAAAGGAGTGTTAACAATGGACAAGTTTGAACTTAAATGTGAACAAAGCGTTTTAATGATAATTGACATCCAAGAGCGCTTGGTGTCTGTGATGGATCAGCGTGATCAGGTGATACACAATGCTAAAATTCTGGTATCCGTTGCCCAAAAGTTAGGAATTCCTGTGGTTGTGACTGAACAATATCCTAAGGGCCTGGGGAAAACCGTCAAAGAGATAAGCGACGCTCTTGGCGCATTTCAAGCTTTTGAAAAATTATCTTTTTCAGCTTATACCCCGGAGATTATGTCAGAGCTTGCTAAACTGGGACGAAAAAAGGTAATTGTGTCCGGAATGGAGACTCATGTGTGTGTTTTTCAGACAGTAAGGGATTTGCTTCGTGATGGTTATCAAGTTTTTGTGGTCAAAGATGCGGTGTGCTCTAGAACTCTGGAAAATTATCAAAATGGGTTATATCTAATGGCGGAGATGGGAGCCGTTATCACTAATACAGAGACGGTATTGTTTGACCTTTTGAAAAAAGCAGGCACTCCGTTATTCAAAGAGCTTTCAAAGCTTGTAAAATAAAGAAATTAAAAATTTTCCCTACATTTGAGAAGTTTTAGAATCAGTTTAAAAAGAAGGCATTTAAGTATACTTCTAAATGGAAGTTGACAAGGTTACAATTGTAACATGGAGGTTTAGTTTTAACATATGATGAAAGTGATGAAAGGAACATTTGGATTAGTTGTTTTTATTGCGATAGCGATATGTTTTATGTCAAGTTGTGTTGAAAATGCTGTACATGAGCTTGACTTTAACATGAATGTAAGAAAATATGGCAATGAGGGGAACGGATATGCTGTTGCCGCGATAGGGGGGTTGGAGATAGAAGAAAAGTCTAACTTAAACTATTTGTCTAATGATGAGAACGAGCGTAGTAGGGTTACAGGAGAAGTAAGGAAGTTAGAGACAAAAACTGTAAGTTATTTTGGTAAAGG
This sequence comes from Caldicoprobacter faecalis, assembly GCF_900115765.1. Taxonomy (NCBI): domain Bacteria; kingdom Bacillati; phylum Bacillota; class Clostridia; order Caldicoprobacterales; family Caldicoprobacteraceae; genus Caldicoprobacter; species Caldicoprobacter faecalis. The sequence goes on from NZ_FOXR01000040.1 coordinate 9,933, forward strand.
TGAGGCAAATGAAAATGTTATTGTAGTAAGACCTTCGATAGTGATAGCAACCGTTGTGGAGGACACTGTTGTAAATAAAGCGGTAAGCAAAAACTCTGAAATAATAGGGAGATTGAAAAAAGGTGATAATGTGGAAATAATAAGAGACAAGTTGGAAAAGAGGTACTTGATCAAGAAGGACGAATTAGAAGGATGGGTTGATGCAGCTGTATTAGAATTTTCAGAAGAGCCTGAAACAAATTTGGCAAAGTTAACAGAAGAACAAATTGAAGAATTTATTGAATACAAAGGGTTGGATAGTAAAACTGATTACCTGATATGGGTAGATATAGAAAGGCAATTAGTTAACGTGCTGAAAAAGGAGAATGACAAGTGGAATCTTATAAAGACAATGATATGTGCAACGGGTAAGAACAGGAGTCCGACGATAAGAGGTGTTTATACGATACAAGATCGAGGAGAGTGGTTTTATAATGATTATCTACAAAGTGGAGCTAAGTACTGGGTAAGGTTTTACGAATCTTATCTGTTTCATTCAATTCCATTTGATAAAAATGGTAAAATAGTGGATGATACTTTAGGGAAAAGAGTCTCATCTGGGTGCATAAGGCTATCAGTGGAAGATGCAAAATGGATATATGACAATATACCCAACGGTACAACGGTATTTATACATTGAGTTAAAATTTTGATATTTCATATATGCCTAGTTGCTAGTAGTAGTGACATAAAATATTATTATAGTGGATTTCCATCATTGGCGGGGCGCTTTCTGCCTTGGCTGGTCTATTTGCTTACATCGTGGGAGCTATACCCGGTATAATAACGCTAATTTTGGGGATAAAGTTGACAAATGCCATGGGACATGCGCTCAACATTTCACTCACACTCGAAAAAAGTGCCGATTCCAACATGATCAACATGGTAAGGGAGCTAGCAGTTTATTTTAAGATTCAAGGGATTATGCAGTTAATAGGAATAGCTGTAGCTGTCCTTGTGTTGTTTTTCATGCTTATAGCTACTGTGACTATGGGTATATCTTTCTTATATATTTAAAAAATTAAGGCAACTGGAAAAAAGCCATAGTAAAAGAGGTTATGACAATTTGGATTATGAGAATTTGCAAATTAGCAAAAATGTAATGGCGTCAAATTTGGTATCAGATGAAAACAAAGGGGTTTAGCTTTAATCGCTAAACCCCTCGATTTTATTACTGGTGCCGAAGGTGGGAGTCGAACCCACACGGGGTGTAAGCCCCACCGGATTTTGAGTCCGGCGCGTCTGCCAGTTCCACCACTTCGGCATGTCATTGACTTTTGACAACAAATATAATAGCATATTAGCTGTGAGAATGCAATAGTGATTTTGAACATTATTTCTTAAAGGTGATGATATTGTGAGAGCAAAAGAAAACGAAGTTCTGGAAAAAGCTGTTCTAGTAGGGATTATTGAGTCTAGTCATGATCAGGAAAGTATGGAAGAGCTAAAGGACCTTGCCGAAACGGCAGGTGCACAGGTAGTAGGAGTTATCACGCAAAAGCGCAAGGGTACTGATAGCGCTTACTATATTGGAAAGGGCAAGCTGGAGGAATTGAAGTCATTTATTCAGGGTAACGAGGTTGATGTTGTAATAGTAAATGATGAGCTGAGCGGTTCTCAGATCAAAAATATAGAGGACTTTTTGGGCATAAAGATAGTTGATCGAACCTGTCTTATTCTTGATATCTTTGCCAGTAGAGCCAGGACGAAGGAAAGCAAGCTCCAGGTAGAGCTGGCCCAGCTAAAATACAGGTTACCGCGTCTCACTGGCATGGGAGGCCAGCTTTCCAGGCTAGGAGGTGGCATAGGCACCAGGGGACCTGGCGAGACCAAGCTTGAAACCGATAGGAGGCATATACAGAACAGAATAAAGTCAATAGAAAAAAAGCTGGCTAAGTTTGAACGGCATAGGAACTTGTACCGACAAAGGCGAGCCAAAAACAGGATACCCGTCGTGTCCATAGTGGGGTATACCAATGCCGGTAAGTCCACGCTGTTCAATGCTCTTGCCAAAGCCCAGAGTTATGTGGAGGATAAATTATTTGCTACTCTTGACACCTCTGCACGCAAGCTTATTCTGCCTTCGGGGATGCAGGTGGTGCTGGTCGATACCGTCGGTTTTATCAGGGACCTCCCGCACGACTTGGTTGAGGGCTTTAAATCCACGCTGGAGGAGGTTAGGTATTCGGATCTGCTGCTCCATGTGATTGATATAACATCGTCCGACGTTGATGAAAAGATACAGGTGGTGGAGAGAATATTGTCCGATCTGAACGCTATAGATATTCCACGGTTAGATGTATTTAACAAAATCGACCTTATAGACACACAGCCAGTTGCTAATAACAAGCGGACTATTTTTGTTTCGGCAAAGAAAGGAATTGGACTGGACGCCTTAAAGGAGGCTATTGAGAATGAGTTGGCAGTAAAGCGCTAGCAGGATGCTAGCGCTTTGATTGATGTAAGCGAGATGAGGAGGAGAATTGCTGTGGTGTTTAGATATATTTAGATATATAAGGACTTTGAAGTCCAAGATTCTATTTTACTCTTTCAGCATTACGGTTGTTATTTTATCACTGGTTATAGCAATTTGTTTGACAAATTTTAATGTTCTTGTCAAGCTAAACAAGATTCAAACTGTCAACCACAATCTGCGCATTTCTATGGACCATATCGAATCCAGCGTAAGTTCCGTTAAGAATATTGCATATTGGAGCTCGATAAACAGTTACATTTCTGCATTTATAACTGCCAGTGATGTATATCCGAACGATTTGAGGTATAAGAGGATTACTGCCTATAATGCTCTTAAAAACCACGTCTATGGGCTTGGAGTGGACAGGTATATAAACAAAATAATAATATATTCTATAAAAGGTAATTATATACAGTTTGGTTTGGTGTACGGTGATCCGTCGGATATACAGGTGTGCACGTCTTTCCCATATTTTGATTTGCTGAGGCAACAGAGGGTGATAAAATGGGTTGGTATAGTTGAAGAAGGGTTCACCGGTTACAGGAAAAAGGCAATCCCGATTGTTCAAAACATCTATACAAGTTACCAGCAGGCACCTATGGGATGGGTTTATATTTCTATGAGTACTGACATGAATATTGCAAAATACAGCAGTACAGATATGGCGGACTTTTTGATATCAGCTATCATTTCGAAGACTCCTCGTTAAAAGAATGCAAGATTGTAAAATTTACCTTACAACCCATTGTAGAGAATTCAATATTTCACGGGATTGAGCCTAAAGGTACAAAGGGAAATATAGAAATACGTGTGACAAAATCTTCTGAAGAAACATTAACAATATCTGTAAAAGACGATGGCGTGGGTATGAGCCAGGAACAGATAAAGAAGTTAATGGAAGGGGGCTACACCGGGAAAAAACGGTTTAATAGTATCGGTATAAAAAATGTGGATGAGCGTATAAAGCTGATATTTGGCGAGTCTTATGGTGTAAAAATTAGCAGTATATTAGGGGAATATACTGAGGTACTTGTAACTTTGCCATTAATGCGTTAATGTTGTGTCGTTATATTTTCATGAATGTACATCATGATTATAGATGTGGCGAGTTAATTACCAGTAAATAACTGGTAAAATAAATGGCCTAAAGGCTAATTGATTTGTTGTTTACAAGTACCAGTATACGAGGTAGGAGGATATGTGCAGATATGAGAACAAAAACTCACGAAACATCGCAAAGGCAGATTAGAAAAATCATTATGTATATTTTGTTAATTGCTCTGTCTGCATTAATGGTACTTCCATTAAAGTACAAAGGCAAAAGCTAATAAAACAATGAAACGCTGATATGGCGATTGCGTATTATGTTTGATGATTAGCGGTTTGTTAAATGTGACAAACCGCTATTTTGTTGCATTAAAAAATTTTTTATTAAACTATCACCTCTTTTCATTATATCTCATAGTATATACTAGAATCAATAATACTACTCTGGTTTGCCGGTAAAATTTATAGAAACCATAATTTTACCGGTAGCCAATAAAAAAGAGTAGTATTAATAATAAAATTAATGAAAGAGGAATGCTGCATGCATGATATAGATTTCAATGAATTGAAAGCTCAGTTAAAGGCTGAACTGGAAGCTGAATTGAAAGCGGAACTGAAAGCCGCAATAAAATCTGAGATTGAGGGAGAACAGGATGTTGAAATGGAAGAGGAAGAGCGCAACGACCAGAAGCAATACAACAAACAAATTAACTACAACATCCTGACACAAAAACAGTACCAGGGACAAAAAGCTGAGAGCGAGACAGAAGCCGACGTGGAATCCGAAAGTGAAGCCGAAGCTGGAGCAAAAAGTAAGAATAAAGCCAAAGCTGAGAGTGAATCAAAATCGGAAAGTGAAGCAAAAGTCGAGGCCGATAAAAAAGGAAAATATTTTGGTTAAAATTTAAAATACGGTGGGGGATTTTCCCCACTGTACATAAGTTTTTGTTCTGCAGCCAGCCCCACAGAACCTTATCGACAGTCAGCGTAATTTCTCCGCTGTATATAAATATTTGGACATGTAATCATAGTGATAATTGCTTACGGTTGTTATTTATAATTCCACAATAACAGGAGGTTATAAATATGGATTTGCAGGAAAAATTGCTTGAAGAAAAAGCGGAAAAGGCTAAAACAAGAGACAGAAAAATATTAGAAAGTGACAGCATTCAGTATAATTGCCAGGACCTTGATCAAGAGCAGAGAGTTGACGTGAACCCAACACAATCGAATACGCAAAACATTCACATTTATATAGGCAGTGATAAGATCAATCTTGCTGCCAGGATAACCGGTGTTGCCTATATTGAGAAGAGCAAGGAGGCTGCTCCAAATGTAAAAATACGCCTGTTTTTTGGACATGAAAGTGTGATGCCGGTATATGAAACCTATTCTGATAATAATGGTAATTTCGTTATAGAAGATTTACCACCTAGATACTATATGCTGTCTGCTGAACTTGGCAATCTAAAATACCATTCCCACTATATTAAAGTCCTTCCCGGTCAAAGTATATATGAATCAGTGCTGTTGAGGTAATGTATTAATTGAAGCAATAGATGACGTATTTTTCCTTGAGGTAGTGATAGCTATAGTATATAATATTAAACTCGATAAACTGCTTGATGCCATGTGAACGTTTGCCATTGATATGGCAAAACAACATACCGGCCATATAAAGCTATTTGAGGTGAGAAATATGAGTACTAAAGAAGTGAATATTATTAACTTTGGTTGTTCTGCTGTTGTTTTGGTTGGTTGGGTGTATCCCCGGGGATGGAACGCATACGTCAGACAAGCCTGCGGAGTTTTTCTGGGGAATCTAGCACGGCTGGCTTGCTCCGTTATCCTTGATAATAGGCTTTTTTGACAGAAGCATTAGGATTTATGAGGTGAACAACAGCGGCTGATTTTACGATTTAGGGTTTTATCAACAAATATGCAAGAAGACCCCATCTTCTGCAAGATGGAGATGAATTGCTAAAAATGTGATAAAATATCCTCAGAGTGATGGCTAATGTACAAAACCCAGAAAA
>NZ_FOXR01000067.1:0-3924 GCF_900115765.1 Caldicoprobacter faecalis
TGCTTAAGCCGCTGGACTTATATGCCTCAATCCTAGCTTCCCACTGTTGCTTACGCTCTTTGTGCGTCATAGATAATCCCTCCTCATCATTTCTACGGAGGAATTATCTCACATCTGATTACAAATTTTTAGGTGTGCTCTATTTGACGCTTACCAAATATGCATTGCTTTCACACTTATAAGCATTCCTATCTATTACGTATTTCAGCTCTACAGCAGCCTGTGGAAATATGCCAGCATAAATGAACTTATAATGATAATATCCTCATCCATCATCGCTTCGCTGGCGGCTTACATATACTGCACGTTTTTGATTGTTTCGATTCCTGTAAGCGTGTACTTGCTTTACTGCTTTTTCAGCATGGCTTTTACGGGTGGGACGCGGTTGAGCTTCCGGATTTTAAGGAGGCTCCGCATTGTATGGTCGGGCAACGGCGTCAAGGAGTACAAAAGGGTCATGATAATCGGTGCCGGTGAAGCCGGTGCAATGGTCATAAAGGAGCTCAAGAACCACCCCGAGATGGGCTTAAAGCCCGTGGTAGCCATTGATGATGATAAGGCCAAGCACGGGTCGAAAATTTTGGGCGTGCCGGTATACGGCGGCAGGGAGCGCATAAAGGAGATTGCCAAGCAAAAGGCCATTGATGAGATTATAGTGGCCATGCCTTCGGCGCCCAGAAGCGAGATAAGGGCAATACTCAACGAATGCAAAAAGACAAAGTGCAAGCTAAAAACCCTGCCGGGAATATACGAGCTTATAAACGGCAAGATCACGGTAAAGCACATCCGCGATGTTCGCATTGAAGATCTTTTGGGCAGAGAGCCGGTTAAAATAAACCTTGAGGAGATATCCCAGTATCTCAAAGGCCAGGTTGTGCTGGTAACCGGCGGAGGGGGCTCAATAGGCTCGGAGCTTTGCAGGCAGGTAGCTAGGTTTGAACCCAAAAAGCTTCTCATACTGGATATATACGAGAACAACGCATATATGTTGCACCTGGAGCTTTTAAGGCGCCATCCCGAACTAGACCAGGAGGTTCTCATAGGCTCGGTGCAGGATCGCCCCAGGATGGAAGACATTTTTGCAAAGTACCGACCGGATGTGGTGTTTCACGCTGCGGCGCACAAGCATGTACCGCTTATGGAGAGCAACCCTACCGAGGCTATAAAGAACAATGTATTCGGTACGCTCAATGTGGCCGAGTGCGCCGATAAATACGGTACAAAGCGCTTTGTGCTCATATCTACCGATAAAGCGGTAAATCCCACAAATATAATGGGTGCTACAAAGCGCGTGGCCGAGATGATCATACAGGCCATGGATGCCCATAGCAAGACCGAGTTTGTGGCTGTAAGGTTTGGCAATGTGCTGGGCAGCGATGGAAGCGTGATACCGCTTTTTAAGAAGCAGATAGAGGAAGGTGGGCCGGTCACTGTTACTCATCCCGAGGTAAACCGCTATTTTATGACCATACCCGAGGCGGTGCAGCTTGTGATACAGGCAGGGGCTATGGCTAAGGGGGGTGAGATATTCGTACTTGACATGGGCGAGCCGGTCAAGATAGTGGACCTGGCCCGTGACCTCATCCGCCTGTCGGGTTTTGAGCCGGATGTGGACATAAAGATTGAGTTTACAGGCTTAAGGCCGGGTGAGAAGCTATATGAGGAGCTTCTGATGGCCGAGGAGGGCTTAACCGCTACCAAACACGAGAAGATATTCATAGGCAAGCCAATGTTTTCTGATTTAGACACATTGAGAAAAGAGCTGGACAACTTGAAGCGTATTCTAGTGGGTTCGGATGAGGGTTTGGTGGAGTATATGGAGAGGCTGGAAAGATTGATTTCGGATAGCAAGAGGTTGGTAAGGATTGCGTAAAAAGAATTCTAAAACAGGATTGTTTACTAATAAGTAAATTAACGAGTTAATTTTTATGAAGGTGATACATATGAAAAATTTATGGGTCTTTGTTATTGCATTTTTGATCTCACTATTAGTAATGCCGTTGGTTGTTAGGTTTGCTAATAAAAACGGTATTGTGGACAAACCTAACGGCAGAAAAATTCACAAAAAACCCGTTCCATTGTTAGGTGGAGCAGCTATTTTTATGGGATGCATCGTTCCTTTTCTTATATTTTCACAAATAGATCTAAAGGTTGTTAGTATAGTAATCGCTTCTGCTGTGCTTGTTGTGGTAGGAATGTTTGACGATATTTACGATATTAAAGCTAAGAAAAAATTGATCGTGCAAATATTGTGTGCCGCGTTGGTTGTGGGTGCAGGAATAAGGGTTAATATAAGTGAGTACATAACTGATAATGTATATCTAGCTTTTTTAATTGATGGAGTTATAAGCATGTGCTGGATTATTGGCATAATCAATGCAGTTAATTTAATAGATGGCTTAGATGGTTTAGCAGGAGGAGTATCGCTTATTGCTTGTATTGCATTTATGATTATTCTAGGAAGAGAAGGGTTAGAGTATATTGGGTATATAATTGCGTTATCGCTTGCTGGTGCAATTCTTGGATTTCTTTTTTATAATTTTTATCCTGCAAAAGTATTTATGGGAGATATGGGTAGTACATTCATAGGGTTTTTATTGGCTGTATTAGGCATAATAGCTTTAGATATACCGGAAAATCCTGCTTCGATTGTAGCTCCTATAATAATTTTGGCGGTACCAATTTTTGATACAGGTTTGGCAATATTACGAAGAATTGCGCAAAGGCAACCATTGTTTTCAGCAGACAAAAATCATCTTCATCATAGGCTTATAACAAAAGGCTTTAGTCAGAGACAAGCAGTGTTTATAATTTATGGTTTAGCGGTGCTGGCAGCTTTAGTAGGAGTGATTGTAGATGTTAAGCAGTATTTTTATTTTGGGGTTATAGTAATAGGTTTTCTTATGTTGTTAGGTATATTGATTAATTTTGGTGGGTTGTTAAGAATAAAGAAATCTGTAGAAAAAATGTATAGCGAGATAGCTTCTACTACAGAAAGACGTATATTTAATAGTTGATTTTTGAAAATTTGAGTACATAAAATGAAATTCGTAGTTGTAGTTTAAAAAAGTAGCCCTTTTAGATTTTTTTATGTTTTAAAATATTTACTTTTTTAAAGCAAGCTTGGAAGCAACATTCTAATTGTGGTAAAAAGAAACTTATTGAGTCTGCTGAACAGAAAATGTTAAGAAGAAGTTACTTCCCAATATTAGTAGACTACCATACAAATAATTTTAACTAAAAAGATGCATTAAGTTTATAGAACGAGAAATCTTTAAAACAGTTTTATGGAGAAAAACATAAAACCTAAATGGTATATTTATGAAACTTAAGGATACATGTAAATTAAATTTAAGATACATTTTTCGTAAAAGTAACAATAAAGATATGTTGAGTTAAACAGATTGCTAATTTGCTAAGAGGTGAAAAGATTGAAAATATTAATTATCACACATAATTTTCCACCTGATCTTGGGGCTGCTTCTTTTAGAATGGAATCGCTTATTCGCTTTTTGTCAGAAAAACATCAAGTTACGGTTCTTACTGCATATCCAAACAGATATAAAAGTATTAAAGTGGAAATGAAGGACAACTTTAATGAAAATGTTAAAGTTGTTAGGATTCCGAGTTTAAAGCAGTCTAATAATCTTTTTCAAAGGGGTATTTCTTTTTTAGATTTCTTCTTGAAAAGTTACATTATCGCAAGAAAACTTGTTAAAGGACATGATGTTGTTGTTGCAACTTCACCACAAATTTTTTCTGGATTTCTTGTAAGCGTCAAATAGAGCACACCTAAAAATTTGTAATCAGATGTGAGATAATTCCTCCGTAGAAATGATGAGGAGGGATTATCTATGACGCACAAAGAGCGTAAGCAACAGTGGGAAGCTAGGATTGAGGCATATAAGTCCAGCGGCTTAAGCA
>NZ_FOXR01000056.1:0-7502 GCF_900115765.1 Caldicoprobacter faecalis
ATGGTTAGTGATTTTTGGATATCTATATCATACAGGATTTCTCACTATGGTTCTATAATTTTTTGGGGTGTTGCATTTAATTTTACAACGAACCTAACAACACCATAAAAAATTTTTGTTGACATTTTTAATGCTTCATTATATACTATCAGCATGTAGGGTGTATATTTTATATTGCGCAATGGCGCGCAGCGTTAGTATGTTTATAAAGGCGTACTCAACGGCGAGTACAACCGTCTGTTGAGTACGTCTTTTTGTTTTGCTAAAATTTAACTTTAAAAGGGGAGTGTTTGTATGGCAAGATACAGCAAAGAGGATATTTTAAGGCTGGTCAAGGAACTGGATGTAAAATTCATACGCCTCCAGTTTACCGACATTTTGGGGACTCTAAAGAATGTGGCAATCACATCTGAACAGCTTGAGAAAGCGCTGGACAACAAGTGCATGTTTGACGGCTCATCGATTGAGGGTTTTGTCAGGATTGAAGAATCGGATATGTACCTGGCACCCGATCCAAACAGCTTTGCGGTATTCCCGTGGCGTCCACAGCCCGGCAGGGTGGCAAGGCTTATCTGCGATGTGCTCAATCCCGATGGTACTCCTTTTAGCGGAGACCCCAGGTATGTATTGAAGCGGGCTTTGAAAAAGGCTGCCGACATGGGATATGATAAATTCAATGTGGGACCCGAGTGCGAGTTTTTCCTGTTTTTGACCGATAGCGAGGGGAAACCTACCATTAAAACTCATGATAACGCCGGCTATTTCGACCTTGGTCCTGTGGACCTGGGCGAGGATGCGAGAAGAAATATATGCCTTGCCCTTGAGGAAATGGGCTTTGAGATAGAGGCCTCACATCACGAGGTGGCGCCCGGACAGCATGAGATTGATTTTAAATATCAGGATGCCCTTACGACCGCGGATAATGTGATGACTTTTAAGATGGTTGTAAAGACCATGGCTCAGAGGAATGGCTTGCATGCCACCTTTATGCCTAAACCGATATTTGGTATAAACGGCTCGGGTATGCACACCAACGTGTCGCTGTATAAAGATGGTAAAAATGCCTTTTACGATGAGAATGACCCGCTCAAATTAAGCCAGGAGGCTTACTGGTTTATAGGCGGTATAATCAAGCATATAAAGGCAATTACTGCAATAACCAATCCGCTGGTAAATTCCTATAAACGCCTGGTGCCTGATTACGAAGCTCCGGTATACATCGCATGGTCTGCCAGAAACAGAAGCCCGCTCATCAGAATACCTGCGGCTAAGGGCGAAGCCACACGCCTGGAGCTCAGGTCTCCCGATCCGTCCTGCAACCCCTACCTGGCCTTTGCTGTCATCCTGGCTGCCGGGCTTGATGGGATAAAGAATAAGATTCAACCACCGCCACCTACCGATAAGAACATATTCAGGATGAGCCGTGAAGAAAGGATGAAAGAGGGCATTGATTCGCTGCCGGCCAGCTTGGAAGAGGCCATCAATGAAATGGAAAAAAGTGAACTGGTGAGGGAAACTCTCGGAGAGCACATTTTGACCAAATACATTGAAGCAAAGCGCAAAGAATGGGAAGACTATAGGACGAAGATCACTCCATGGGAGATTGAGCATTATTTGACCAAGTATTGAGAGATGGATTAAAATTAATTTAAAGGTATACCTTATAAAGGTGGGCTTGTGATGGATGTAAATCTGGAGCTCTACAGGATTTTTTATCACGTTGTAAAAGCGGGTAGCATATCCAAGGCCTCCCAGGAGCTCTTTATATCTCAGCCTGCTGTCAGCCAGGCCATCAAAAAGCTGGAATCAAGGCTGGGAGGCCAGCTCTTTACCCGAGCGCCAAAGGGCATTGTCTTGACGCCCGAAGGCGAGGTGCTGTTCAAGTACATCGAACAGGGATACAATATGATAATGCTGGCTGAAAGCAAGTTCATGGAGGCTATAAATCTGGATATCGGCAGCATACGCATAGGCGCAAGCGATATGACGCTAAAGTATTTCCTGCTTCCTTATCTTGAAGAGTTTCACAAGCAGTACCCCAAGGTGAAGATAATGGTCACCAACAGGCCTTCGCCAGAGACGGTAGAGTTTTTGAAGAAGGGGGCTATTGATTTCGGTGTGGTGAGCCTTCCGCTGCCCGACGATGATTCGCTGGAGATTTTCAAGGCGACGGAGATACAGGACTGCTTTGTGGCAAATGAGCGCTTTGGTCATCTTGCCGGGCGGGAAGTGTCCATCAAGGAGCTTGCGGAGTACCCCATTATCATGCTGGAGAGAAACACCAGCACAAGGCGGTATATAGACGAATTTCTTTCCCGACACTCGGTGAACCTGGTCCCGGAGTTTGAGCTTGCCACCAGCGATTTGATAGTGGAGTTTGCCTGCAGAGGTCTAGGTATATCTTGCGTAGTAAGGAATTTTGCAGAGGAATATATAAAAAAAGGTACGCTGTTTGAGATTAACTTGAAGGAAAAGATCCCCCCCAGGCATTTTGGTATAATAAAGCTGCGCAATGTGCCGCTCACCGCCGCTGCTAAAAGGTTTATGGAGCTTATACAGAGCAAATGAACAAAACGCTGTATCGCCACCAATAGGGAAGTATATTGAAAAAGGCTGTACCATTATGATTGCTTAAAGGTACAGCCTATATTTTATTTATTAACTCAAACTTTTTTGCAATATCATTATTTCGTTGTTGCTGGTGCCGTTACCTGTGGGACAGGTTTTTCAAGTATATATTCCTCCGAAATGGCTCTGGTAAAAGCCGCAAAAGGTGTTCCTTTGCTGTTGGTTCCTATAACCATAAAATAAGGTATAACATATTCTTGCTGATATCCAATTGGATCCAACCTGTACATAAGCCTTACTTCTTTTACTTTACCAGAATCATTAGGCAACGCCTCATATATTGTGGCTTTCCCTTGTTTTATATCCTCCAAGGCTTTGGAAAACTCCTTAATAGGATATTCACGAAATGGTTCTACCTCCCGCCAAACCGACGCAGCACCGATTATTTTCCCATTTTCTCCAAAGTACACCGATATTTTCGGACCCACTCCGCCCCATGGAATGTCATCTTTTTTCCGTCCAAACCTCACCTCAATCATGAATGGGAGTTTTTTCTCAACGCCATTTTCTACAATAGTTACTGTGTTCTCTTTGTTAACATCTCTAAATTCTGCTTCCTCTTTCATTAAGCCACAAGAAGTAAGAAATTCCAAGGCTAACTTTTTGTACTCTTCATCTGAAAGCACCGTTTTTAGCGGTGAAACGGCTGTTTCGAATTCTTTGGTAGTAAAATTGATAGATCCAGTTTCTTTGTCAACAGAGAATATTGAACCATTGGCTGCCATCACACGAAAGTCAACTTCTGTTTCTTCAACACTACCAACTACGCCAAGCTTTGCAGCTTGTTCTCGAATCATCTCCTTTGTCAATGCAGGCTTAATAACCTTATAAACCATCATTTTCTCCGGGAACTGAGGCTCGGGAATGTCTAAGGTTAAACTTAAAAAATTTCCTCCAGAACCGGATTTAGGCATTGGGCGCTGAACAATTAATGGTAAATTCTCTTGATTCTTGGCATTACTTAATATTGTAAAAATTCCAACCCCAGCAATAACAATAAAAACAAGAACAGCGACTATTTTGTAACCTCTTTGCATATCATTCACCTATCTCCCATTCAAAGCTCACTTTTAAATTTTAATTTGGCCTTTTGTAAAACCCTTAAAATTTTATTTTCAGGGTTTTTACTGTCTTTATTATTTTTAATTAAGCAGGAATTCCCTTTACTTTTGTAAATAGATTAATACCAAGTAACAAATTTAAACCACAAAACAAAGAGAATCCTGTGCGAGATCTCAACAACATCATTTTTTCAATTTCGTTGATAATTTCTATATCGTTGTTTACAAAACTTAAGAAATGAAATAGTTCTTGTAACGATTAGAACAGAAAATAAATACATTTTTTGTTTTATTTTGACTTTGCAAGTATCAGTATACCACAATTACCCAAATAATGCAATATAAATTTATCGGGGACAGCACTGAAAAGTAAATTTAACTGAATGGTTATCTTTTTTACCTCTGATACTTTATGCCCCAAAATAGGCAATAATTGCATGTTTTGGGGCATAAAGTCGATAAACATCAAAATTATATAAAATTGAATGTTTTCTTAAATAGGTAGACTTTTATCTTTCAAAGTGGATTAAATGGTCTGTCCATTTGAGTATATATCGTGGTGGGGAGCAGGTGATATGGCATCGGAACCTAAAGGGATCATCCTGATTTGAGATATTTGAGCGGTTACTTTTTCACCGGGGAGATGTCCCCATATGCCGGGTTTTAAGTTTAAGCGTTGACCAATTTTTATATAAATGGCTATGCTGATGTTTAGATATTCTGGATATTTATAGAACTAAAAAAATAGAGATACAATAAAAAAGTAGAGGTATTATAAGAAAATACAGAGTAAATGAATATAAATAGAAAAAAAGAGGATTGCCAATTTATTTGGATAAAATTACAATTAAAAGTAAACATTTGGCAAGTATGTACAAGCGTATCAAATATAGCATAATAAACACATTATTAAGGTTAGATATCAAAAAAAAGATTATTTTCTAGTAAAGAGATTAAAACTGATAGGCTTTGCTTTTCGAGTTTTGTAATATCGTGATATCAGTGTAGGTGTTAACATTTTATACTGCGGATTATAATGGATATCTCTGAGTAATCAAATTCGGATATTACAGGTTTTTCTAAAAAGGGCAATGATATGCTGTTGAAGGAGGTGAAGAGTTCATATGCTAAATGTAATGTCATTTTTAGGAGTTGACAGGATGATAGCAGAACAAATTGTTTCTATTATAAATTCTGTGGGCTGGGTAGCAGTTGCAGCTGCTATTATAGCATCAATATTGAGTCTTGGAGGACTTACTGTAACAGCATCTATTTTAAACTATGTAGTGATTACAGTAAAATCATATTTAAGTAGAAATTTGTGGGCAGTAGCTGTACTTTGGTAATTTACTTTAAATTTTATGACATAGGAGCTTCTGATAAAAGGCATATCATTGCCCCTCCTTATAATTTACCTAATGCAAGGAGGCAGTATAGTGGGTTCGTACTATATAATTCTTAAGTATTTATTTGTAAATGAATATCGTAAAGAGTTTTCAGCAGTTGTTGAAGCCGTTTCAGATTTTTTTAATACTAAGATAAATTATTTTTACATACATTTATTGTCGTTTTTAGTAAAGTTAATTAATCCACTTATATTATGTTTAGTCTTTTCTGCTTTAGGATTTCCCCATAGGTTGTCATTTATCTTATGGGCAAGTATCGGATTTTGTTTTGTTGCTGCTGTCGTTGATGGGAATAATTCAGCACAAAGAGTATTTTTACCAGAGAAAAATAATATATTATTGCACAGTGATTTAGATGATAATATAATCCATTACATAATTATGGCAAAAGAGTTGATAAGCTATATTTTGAGCTCTTTACCTTTATTTGTAATACCTGTATATTTAATTTTTGCGTCAAAGTCAAACTTTTTGAGTGCTTTTGTAGCTGTTTTATTATTTTTTGTTTCGTGTTTCAGCTTATTTATTATAGGAATTTATGCAAAGGCAAAGAAGTACCAAAAATTTCATTCAGGTATTTTTGAAGAAATTGTTTATATTATAAGGGCAACCTTGTTGTCGTTTGCGTTTTATGTTATGGTAAAATTTGCTATTGGCTTTGTTTTCAAAGGGCTAGATTATTTTTTGCAGGGATATTCATTTATTGACACCTTAAAAAATGTAATGGCCGAGACATTAAGCACAAGTTTTCCATTGGTCACAGAAAAAATAGATCATTTTAGAAACATATACCAGATATACGTAACATATTTTCAAAGAGAAACTATTATCTTAACAATTATGACGCTTATATTTGCTGCAATAAGTATTGTTTTATTTGCCCAAAACAGGTCAGTGAGATATAGATTTAAGCCGCTAAACCTTGAATATGGATTTAAGTACAGGCTCTTAGAAAGGCTTGTACTTATAATGCGTAAACTTACTCCTGGAATTGACGAAAAAGATATATGAAAAAGGATTTAAAAATGATCTTAAGAAATCATATACTAGTTTTTGAAAAACCTTTGTTGCTATTAATTATGCCTAGCTCGCTTTTCGTTTATGGAGGAATGCTTTTAGCAATATATCAAACTGATAATATCAACGCTATAGTGATTGCTTCATTTTATACGGTGATGGTCACCATATTTGAGTATGGGCGTATGCTGAGGTATAACCTGCCATTTATTGTTTTGCCAAATGCTGAAATGAGAAATATATCGCTGATAAAAATTTCTAATTACGGCTTTTTGAAAATGCTTGCTCAGAAGGTGTCTATAATTACGAAACTGAGCATAATACCTACTGTAATTATTTTGCTGCTGAATATATTTATTTCTATTATTCATTGCCAATTATATATTTGGTTACATTTAGCTTTGATTGTTTGGGCAATTTTTATACTGTCGCTTTCAGGATGGTTTCAATTATATGGTTATTGTTATGACATAAATTATAATTATCAAAGCTATGCAGAAATGACAAAACTTTCGAAAGAAATTGATTTTTTTGGCAAATTCTATATAATACCTAAAAGGATTTTGGATCTTATATATGCTATTTTTTTGGTAATTGCTTTTTATGGATTCTCAGGGAAGATGATACTTAGTATTTTTGTTGTTGCAAATCTATTTTTCTTCGTCATAATTATTCTGGTAATTGTTAAAACAATAAAAAAAGGGGAAAAGTACTTCTATGCAAAAAATATCATCCAAACTTAAGAACAACCTGATAGTACTGTCGTTTGTATTTTTTATATATGTTATGTCTTTGTTTTTTGGATTTCAAGTTCAACAGTCAAAAGATAGTGTTCCATTGTTTTTTACAAAAACGAGTTTTTTTGATCTTCTAATTCATAACGGCATACAGATAAGTCTTATAATTATATTGGGGATAATAACTTTTGGGATTTATGCACTAATTATGTTAGTGATAAATGGCTTGGGGGTTGGCATTGCTTTGAGCTTGATAATTCAAAATAAACAATTTGCTGCATTTTATAGTGGTTTTTTACCGCATGGGATTATAGAAATAACTGGATTATTAGTAGCAGCGATGGTGCCATTCATGTTTTGGAGCACAGTTGTTAGGTATGCTAGGTTAAAAAAAGATATTCCAGTGCCATTCCACAAACTGCTTTTATATGATATATTACCTTATATATTATCTTCTTATTGTTGTATTATAATTGAGTTAAGTCCATATAATTGTGTAAAAAGGGGTTGAGCCACCCCCACCCCTCTGGTTAGAATTAAAAATGTAAAAACCAAAACCTAACTGGAGGGATGAGAAATGGCTCAATACAATATTACCATTGATTCTGAAATTTTGCACTATCTTTTTTTAAAAGGAGCTAAAGATGAAGGTA
>NZ_FOXR01000028.1:0-33566 GCF_900115765.1 Caldicoprobacter faecalis
TACGAGAGAGCGTATAAGGTATCTCCCGTGAAGGGGAGTAGTGGCCGAGTGGCGCGGCCCGTGGCTGTGTCGTTCCTATTGGGGTGGCACGGTGTCACTGAACCGAAGCGCAAGGATAAACTTTTGCGTACATCCGCTTGAGGATGCCCTTCAATTTATTGAGGGGAGGACGTCACGAATGCCGGATATTCAAACAGCTGAAAAGGCAATAATGTATGGCTAAAGAAATCTTTTCTTATTGTAAAAGTATAATTTGAGGTTTGTATAAAAGATGGTTGCCCTCTACGGGGGCAGAATCATCGGTCAGTTCAATGGAAATAGGAGGTATTTATCATGGATGCTGAGGCCATGCTGTATGTGGAGCAGTTAAATGATGACGATGTAAGCGTTAGATTACAGTCTTTAAGAGCCTTGATGCAAAAAGTGCAAGAGGGGAAAATAGAAAGGCCACGGCAGGGCGATGATGTCAACAATCACATACACACTACATATTCATTTTCGCCCTATTCTCCTACGAAGGCCGTATGGATGGCTTACAGGGCAGGGCTTAAAACCGCCGGCATTATGGACCATGACTCGGTAAGTGGGGCCAGGGAATTCATTGAAGCGGGGAAGATCGCAGGCATTGCGACCACAATAGGCGTCGAATGCCGGGCTGACTTTTCAAACACCCCTTTGAAGGACAGGAGGATCAACAACCCGGATCAAAAGTCGATTGCGTACGTGGCCATACATGGCATTCCCCATACGCAGATTGATGCGGTGAAAGGCTTTTTTGCTCCCTATGTCAAGGAGAGAAATAAGCGAAATGCCCTGATGGTGGACAGGATCAATCAAATATTCGAGCCGTTTGGCATTCACCTGAGCTTTGAACGGGACGTTGTGCCCTTATCGAAAAGCCATGAAGGGGGAAGCATAACCGAGCGCCACCTGTTGTATGCACTGTCGCTTAAGCTGGTGGCTAAATTCGGGAAAGGTCAGGCGCTGGTCGATTTTCTTGTAAACGATTTAGGGTTGGAGCTTAATCCAAGGGTGGCCGGATATCTTCAGGATACTGACAATCCGTTTTATGAATATGACTTGCTGGGGGCTTTAAAGAGCGATTTGGTCCCACGGTTTTATATTGACGCCACGCTGGAATGCCCTGACGTAAGGAAAGTGGTTGAGCTGACAAGGAGAATTGGGGCTATTTTGGCCTATGCGTATTTAGGCGATGTGACCGATTCGGTTACCGGCGATAAGAGAAGCCAGAAGTTTGAAGATGATTATCTCGAACTGCTGTTTGAGGTGATAAGCCAGCTGGGCTTTAATGCGGTGACGTATATGCCTTCGCGCAACACCATGCAGCAGCTGAAAAGGGTAAAGGCGTTGTGCGAAAAATATGGATTTTTCCAGATAAGCGGCGAGGACATAAATTCTCCGAGGCAGTCCTTTGTGTGCGTCAATTTGAGGAACGATGAGTTTAGAAATCTTGTTGATGCCACGTGGGCTCTGATCGGCCACGAAAAGATGGCAACCCGTGATATAAACAAGGGTATGTTTTCGCCAGATATTGTGCACAGGTACCCTGACCTCAATGAGAGGATTGATATATATAAAAGGATTGGTCAGGGATTGGACAGTGGGGACGATCTGTAGTCATAAAAGTTGAGGTTAAGATTGGGAACGAGCGTTTTTAAAGTTCGTTCCCAATTTTTATTTTTAAATGTAAATGTCCTACTCTGTAACCAGTTAATACATCATGAGTTTAACGCGTTGTTGGGAATACTACTAATATGAATCAACTATTTAGTAAACGGCGCATATAATGTTTACCGAGAATCGGCGTGAAGCGGTTTATAGGCGAATTAGGTCAAGGGATTTAAATGAAGGGAGTGGTGTGATGCGCTTTTTTTCCATCGGCTTTGAAGGACGCAACCTTGGCCTTATGGATTCGGTTATAGGAAAGTTGGAAGATATCAGGTTCCAGGGATTTAAAATTGAAGAAAGAAAAGCAGGTAACCTGCTGTTTATAAATTATATGGTCAGTGAATCCGACAGTTGTGGGTCATGGAGCGAGTTGAGGGATGCTCTCAAATACCGTATTGCCGAGATCTTGTCGGATTTTATCGTGAATGACTTACAGCATATGATGATTGACAGGATTATAGAAGACGAATATTTTTATTTTGAAAATGAGGACAGGGAGCAGATAAGGCAAGAAGTGTTAAATGCTGTATTTGAAGGGAGAGAGTCCGAAAGCCTGTTTAACCAGTTGAAGGAGAAATGGCATGATCCCATAAGGCAGCGCATTTTAGAACACCTGGATACGCACAACGAACTCATCGTAGAGGGTTTTATACGGTTTAGGCTAAAGGACTTCATGAAGGAATTGATAGAAACCGTGGATAAAATAGTGGAAGAACTGCTGGTGGAGAGGGAGTACAACGAGTTTATCAAGCTGCTCCGGTATTTTGTGGAGATCCAGGAACCAAAGGTAAGGGAAGTTCACGTGCTGGTGGACGATGACAGGAGATATATACTGCTGGATGACAGCATGAGGGTCATAAACAACGACATATTGAAGGAACTGGCCAGGGAGATATCGGATACCGAGATGAGCTATGACGATCTGCTGATAAGCTCGCTCATAACCATCGCACCCAGCAAGATCACTATCCATGGCTATGATAAGATAAAGAATACCGAGCTTTTGAATACCATAAATAAGGTTTTCAGGGGTAAAGTGGTGATGAGCCACGAAGGGCTGTATCCACAGAGTTGAGGGAAGGCAGGTCTTGACTTACGGGTGACGCTGGATTATAATAATCCCAAATCGACTTAAAGTTGATAGTTTACATGCAATGATGAGGAAGAGTAGGCTGGAAACCGGTGATAGAGAAGGGATGCCTGAGGCTGGAAGCATTCCGCACTAGGTCCAGTTGAAGACCACCCTTTGAGCATGGCGGTTGGCTCCGTTAACGGCCAGTGAAAGTGGGTCCTCATCTTTTAGGGCCAATAAGGGTGGAACCGCGGGTGGCCTCTCGTCCCTTGAAGGGATGGGAGGTTTTTTAATTGTCTACATAAAGTAGCGTTGGTTTTATGTAATTTTGACGTCGCAATGGGTTTAAATAAATACTTACAAAAAAATACTCACAATATTTATACGAAAGGATGAATGAGTTATGGTGAATGTGGTGCTGAAAGACGGCTCGGTAAGGCAGTATCCTGAAGGGACGGCCATAGCGGATATAGTAAACGATATAAGCAAGAAGTTGGCCAAATCGGCTGTGGCTGCGCAGGTGAACGGGCGTACAGTTGACCTGTCGGCAAAGGTATATGAGGATTGCAATCTCAACATCCTGACTTTTGACGATGATGAGGGAAAAAAGGTTTTCTGGCACACCTCATCGCACATCATGGCGCAGGCCGTGAAAAGGCTGTTTCCGGATGCTAAGCTGGCCATCGGGCCTGCGATAGACAACGGTTTTTATTATGACTTCGATGTGGAAAGGCCTTTTTCGCCTGAGGACTTACAGGCAATCGAAGAGGAGATGAACAGGATAGTCAAAGAGGATTTGCCCCTTGAGAGGTTTGTGCTGCCCAGGGAGCAGGCTATTGAATTTGTGAAGGAGAGAGGCGAGCCCTATAAAGTGGAGCTCATTGGGGATATACCGGAGGGTGCTGAGATTTCGTTCTACAAACAGGGAGATTTCGTGGACCTGTGTACTGGCCCGCACCTTCCCTCAACCGGTATGGTCAAGGCCATTAAGCTGCTCAGCGTGGCGGGCGCTTACTGGCGCGGCGATGAGAGAAATAAGATGCTGCAGCGGATATATGGCATATCGTTTCCCAAGAAGAGCCAGCTAGAGGAATACTTGCAACGCTTGGAGGAGGCAAAGAAGAGGGACCACAGAAAGCTGGGCAAGGAGCTTGATCTTTTTAGCCTCCATGAGGAGGGGCCGGGATTTCCGTTCTTCCATCCAAAGGGCATGATAATTCGCAATGTGCTGGAGGATTTCTGGAGGAAGGAGCACTATAGGAGAGGATACCAGGAGATAAAGACGCCCATAATACTAAACCGCGACCTGTGGATCCGGTCGGGGCACTGGGACCATTATCGCGAGAACATGTATTTCACCAAGATTGACGGCGAGGATTATGCCATAAAGCCCATGAACTGCCCGGGCAGCATGATCCTGTACAAACGCAAGATACACAGCTACAGGGATTTGCCCCTCAGAGTGGCCGAGCTGGGGCTTGTCCATCGGCATGAGCTGTCGGGCGTGCTGCACGGCCTGATGCGGGTGCGCTGTTTCACGCAGGACGATGCCCATATATTTATGCTGCCCGAGCAGATAAAGGATGAAATCCTCGGGGTTATTGACCTGGTGGATTACTTTTACGGCATATTTGGGTTTAAGTACCACGTGGAGCTGTCCACCAGGCCTGAGAACTCGATGGGCTCGGATGAGGATTGGGAACGGGCCACCAATGCTTTGAAGGAGGCACTTGAGGCCAAGGGCCTGGAATACAAGATCAATGAGGGAGAAGGGGCTTTTTACGGGCCCAAGATCGACTTTCACCTGGAAGACAGCATAGGCAGGACGTGGCAGTGCGGTACCATCCAGCTGGATTTCCAGATGCCCGAGAGGTTTGACCTTACCTATGTTGGCCCGGATGGTGGAAAGCACCGCCCAGTGATGATACACCGGGTGGTGTTTGGAAGCATTGAACGGTTTATAGGTATCCTGATTGAGCACTTTGCGGGCGCTTTCCCTACATGGCTGGCGCCGGTACAGGTACGCATACTCACCATTACCGATAGGACCAATGCCTATGCAGAAGAGGTGGCTCAGAAGCTCAGGGATGCCGACATCAGGGTGGAGACCGATCTGAGAAACGAGAAGATAGGATACAAGGTGAGAGAGGCTCAGCTGGAAAAGATTCCGTATATGCTGGTGCTGGGCGATAAGGAGCAGGAAAACGGTACTGTGGCAGTAAGGGCACGAGGCAGGGGTGACCTTGGCGCTATGCCCCTTGATGAGTTTATGAATATGATATTGGAAGAGATTCGTACCAAAGCTATAAATTAAAGAGCTTTTATCAGTGTTTATAAGTTAAAAAGGCAGACTAAGCTGCCTTTTTAACTTTTTGGCTGGTTGTTATTGACAAATCAGTTCATATGCTTTAGAATTTATACGTATAAATAAACTAGGTTATGTTGGATACTCTATCGGACCAGGAGAGTATACTTCTTTAAAAATGGTGCATTTCAACCTATTTGCGGCTCAATTTATACGTATAAATTAATGTCAAAGAATAATTTATACGTATAAGTGCATGAGGGGGCAATGGAGAAGGATTAATAGGAGGGAAAAATGGATGATGAGTATTGGCCGGCAACGTGGCATCGGGAGTATAGCTGCAAAGGAAGGCGCAAATTTTATGGCATTTAGAAGGGAGGAGAGGGCGTATTCACCATCTTTGAGAAAGGTGGTTTGGTGCGCCGGTAAAGAATGAGAAAGAAAAAATCGGTTTCAAGCAAGGATGTAGCCAGGGAGGCCGGTGTTTCCCAGGCTACGGTATCGTATATACTGAACAACGTAAAAGGGGTTAAGATAAGGCCCGAGACCAGGCAGGCCGTGCTGGATGCCGTAAAAAAGCTCAATTACCACCCTGACCAGATTGCCAGGGGAATGAAGCTTAAGAGGTCGATGTCGGTGGGCGTGGTCACCGACAGAAATGTCACCAATTTCTATTTTATGAAGACGCTCGAGGGCATCAGAGACGGGCTTCAAGCGCACAACTATTCGGTAAGCCTGCTCTTTAACAAATATGAATCCATAGAGGAAGCCGAGTTCATAAAATACTACAGCTCAAACAGGATAGACGGTATAATTTTTGCATTTGCCTCAATATCTGATGAAGATATAGAGTATATGGACAGCATGGGTATTCCTTATGTGATGGTCAATACCTATCCTTCAGGGAGAGACGTGGGTGAGGTATGTACCGATCACCTGAGCCATATTCAAGCTGTCATAGGGTATTTTAAATCCCAGGGAGTGAAGGATATAGCATATGCCGGGCCTGTTCCCCGGCGTGCCAACGATAGAAGGCTGGAGGCCTTTAAGGAAGCCATGGCTTTGCACGGCTATGAGGTGAAAGAGGAGCTTACAGTTTTGGGAGGGCATGATAACGGCGAGGTGTGCCGGGCCATAATGGGGTTGCTTGAGGATAAAGATGGCAGGCCTGATGCCATACTTGCGGCTTCTCCACGGTTTGGCATGCTGACTGTAAAGTCGTGTCACATGTTGGGCATAAGGATACCTCAGGATGTGAGGATTGTGGCCGTGGGTTCGTCGAATTTTTTTGAGCTCATCCACCCCACTCTCTCGTCTATTGAGCTTCCGCTTTATGACATGGGCTTAAAAGCGGCCGAGATGGTCCTTAAAGCCATTGATAAGGGGGATATGGTTCCTACCACCGTCCTGCCTTCGGAATTCGTCATAAGGGAGTCGTCTTAAAAGCAATTTCCAGGCGATTCTTAATAAGTTTTTCCCAATACGGTTAAAAACATATAAGAGGTGATAGTATTATGAAAACCACGCAGCTGCTGTGGGAGTTTATAAAGCAATTTAAGCGGAGGTATATAATAGGTATAATTGTCCTATTCGTCACGTCTTTTATATCGTCTATGATCCCCAAGATAATGGGGTATGTGACCGACAGCATCAACGACAGGATGCCTGCCTCTGTTACGAATAAGTACCTTCTCATCCTGGTGGCTGCTACTGTGGCTGTATTTGTGCTGAGGTTTACCTGGAGGTATTTCTTGGTTGGCAACAACAGATACCTCGAGTGTTATTTGAGGGAGAAGCTGTTTGCGCACATGCAGACCCTTCCGGCCTTCTTTTATGATAACAACAAGACGGGAGACCTTATAGCCTATGCAATAAACGACATACAGGCCATAAGGAGGGTTTTTGGTTTCGGCTTTACTTCAATCCTGGATGGGCTGGTGGTCAATACCATATCGATTATAATCATGGTGAGGACCATCAATCCGATATTGACATTGATGGCCATTGCGCCGGCGCCCCTCATAGTGATGATCATATACTTTTTACGAAAGAAGATCAGGGAGAGGTTTGGAGCGGTACAAAAGGCTTTTGCTCAAATATCCGGCAAAGTTCAGGAGAACATATCGGGCATCAGGGTTATAAAAGCCTTTGCGCAGGAAGAGGAAGAGGTTCAGGACTTCTTAAGATACAATCAGGCCCGGGTTGATACCCAGATGAGCTTGACCAGGGTATCAGCCGTACTGGGGCCGGTGACCCAGCTGACCTTTGGGATAAGCACGGTGCTGTTTATCATATATGGCAGCGGGCTGGTGGCAAGAGGCGTGATATCCCTGGGTGACTATGTGGCCTTCAGCTCATATATAATGGTAATCATGGGGCCTATCGTAAGCATAGGCAGGATTATAGAGGTATGGCAGAGGGGGCTGGCATCCATCCAGCGGCTTGACAGGATATTCTGCGAAAGGAGCGAAAGGGATGCAGAGAATGCGCTGGCTGCCGTATCGCTTTTTGGATTAAACGGCGAGGCAAGAGATGATTCAACAGAGATAGAGAGGTTGAAAGGCGATATCGTAATAAAGGATTTGACATTTGCCTACCCGGGTACGGATAAAAAAGTTCTGCAGGATATCAATCTGTAAATCAGAGAAGGCGAAACTTTAGGCATACTGGGTAGGACCGGTAGCGGCAAAACCACGCTGGTCAATCTCCTGCTGAGGCTATACGAGGTGGAGGATGGCCACATATTCATAGGAGGAAGGGATATAAATCACATACCGCTAAAGGTATTGAGGGAAAACATAGGCTATGTACCCCAGGACAATTTTCTTTTCTCCACTACGATAAAGAACAACATTGAGTTTTTCAAGCCGATATATAGTGACCGCCAGATTGAACAGGCTGCCAAAATGGCGGGTATCTACGATGAGATAATGTCCTTTCCCGAAGGATTTGACACCGTCGTGGGTGAACGGGGGGTAACCCTGTCGGGCGGCCAGAAGCAGAGGGTTTCAATAGCCAGAGCCATTGTGAAAGATCCCGCTATACTCATACTGGATGACAGCCTTTCGGCTGTGGATACGAAGACCGAGCAGAAGATTTTGGAAAACCTTAAAAATGTGTTAAAGGGGCGGACGGGTATAGTGATATCTCACCGAGTTTCGGTTGTGAGGTACTGTGACCACATCATATTTATGGATGAGGGGCGGATCATCGAAAGGGGTACCCATGAAGAGCTGATGAGGCTTAAGGGAGCTTATTACAACCTGTACAGGTCTCAAATAGAACAGGTTGAGGATAATCTGTTGTTACAGGCAAGGGGGTAATAAAAATGGAATATAGGATAGACAGCGAATACACTTTGCGCAGGAACAAAAAGGCCTTGGCCATAAGGCTTCTTAGGTATTTTAAGCCCTATTTACCGCTTCTGGCTTTGAATATACTGTTTGCGTTTTTGATAAACGGAGCTACCATCATAAAGCCGTATATCATAAAGTATGTGATAGACAACTATCTGGCTTTGAAGATATACGCTCCTGACGTCTTCATGCGCATGGGGCTGCTGTATTTGGCAGTTGTGCTGGCAGGATGCGGGCTCACCTATTCTCAGACCTATATACTGACTTATATCGGCCAAAAAATAATGTATGACATAAGAAACCAGCTTTTTACACATATACAGAACATGTCCATGAAGTTTTTCGACAGGAACTCATCGGGCAGGATACTCACCAGGGTGACAAACGATGTGGAGGCTTTAAATGAAATATTTTCGGGAGTGCTGGTCAATTCCATAAGGGACATGATCATGATTTTGGGAATAATAGCTACAATGTTTGCCATGGACGCCTCCCTTGCGCTGATCAGTATGTGCAGCATTCCTTTGATAGCGCTGGTTACTGTTATATATAGAAGGGCGGCGCGAAAGAACTTCATGAGGATGAAAGCGCTCATAGGCAGGATAAACGGGTTTTTGGCTGAGAACATATCCGGCATGAAGCTGGTGCGCATCTTTCACAGGGAAAAGGAAAAGCTGGAGGAGTTTCAAAAGCTGGATAAAGAGTATTTTGACACCAGCCTCAGGGAAGTGGTTTTAAACAGCCTGGGGAGGCCCATCATAGAAGTCATAAACACCCTGGTCATCGCGGTGATGATATGGTATGCCAGCGGCAGGATTACGGGCGGATACCTGGAGATAGGAGTCCTGTACGCCTTTATAACCTATATCAGGCAGTTTTTTGCGCCCATCAATGAGATTGCAGAATTCTATACATCCATACAGTCGGCTTTGATTTCGGCAGAGCGTATATTCGACGTGCTCGATACCCGAGAGTTTTTAGAGGATATGGAGAGAGGAAGACATGTCAAGCGCATCAGGGGAGAGATTGAGTTTAAGAACGTGTGGTTTGCATACGACGATGAAAACTGGGTGCTAAAAGATGTCAGCTTTAAGATTGAACCGGGTGAGACGGTGGCTTTTGTAGGAGCCACTGGTTCAGGAAAATCTACAATCATAAGCCTTATGGCAAGGTTTTATGATATACAAAAAGGGAAAATATTGATCGATGGGGTGGACATACGGGAGTACAACTTGAAGGATTTGAGGCGGCAAATAGCGGTGGTAATGCAAGATGTGTTTCTGTTTTCGGGGGATATCAAATCCAATATACGCTTGAGAAACAGCTCGATAACCGATGAGGACATCGTGCGAGCAGCCAGGCTGGTTTGCGCCGACGGATTTATCGAGTCCCTGCCCAATAAATATGATGAAGAGGTAAAGGAGAGGGGCTGTACCTTCTCGGCTGGACAGAGACAGCTCATATCTTTTGCCAGGGCGGTGGCCTTCAATCCTGCGGTGTTCGTGCTGGACGAGGCAACGGCAAATATCGATACCGAGACCGAGATGGCCATTCAGCAGGCCATGGCCAATATATCCGGCGGCAGGACTACCATAATCATAGCCCACAGGCTCTCCACCATAAGAAATGCCGATAAGATCATAGTGATTGACAAAGGCAGGATAAAGGAGATTGGCACCCATGATGAGCTGATCAAAAAGGGAGGCCTGTATCGCCAACTTTATGAGAAGCAGCTCAGCTACCAGTGCATTGCTTAGGTATGGCTGTGGCAGGATGGCTGGATATGAAGATTTAAAGGTTGTGCGTTGCAAGGAAAACCCTGCATGGGTACTAACGAAGTAGTACCTCAAAAGCAGGGTTTTTATTTTTGGAGAAACATAACTATAGGACTCCGGAATTAAATTTTTATTTTTTTACTATGAATAGCAGGATTTTAAAAAGTTTTAGAGAATAATTCATAAAAGTGGTTGAAAGTGGAGGGAAGTGGTGGGATAATAGGTTAAGGGGGTGGGGGCTTGTTCATTGGGGAATATCAGCACACCATAGACCCAAAAGGCCGGGTCATAATGCCAGCCAAGTTCAGAGAAGGTTTGGGAGAAAAGTTCGTGTTGACCAAAGGGCTGGATCACTGTTTGTTTGTATACCCCAATGAGGAATGGGGCATTTTAGAAAAGAAGCTCCGTTCACTCCCCTTGACCAACAAGGATGCCCGTGCCTTCATACGCTTCTTTTTTGCGGGTGCGTGTGAGTGTGAGCTGGACAAGCAGGGTAGGATTCTCATTCCAGCCAATTTGAGGGAGTATGCCGGGCTAGAAAAAGATGTGGTTATAATAGGCGTATCTAGCCGAGTGGAGATTTGGAGCAAAGACAGATGGGATGAGTATAATAGCGCTTCAAATCTCGACCATGAAGCTATTGTGGAGAGGATGGCGGAGCTTGGGATTTGATAGCCGGAGGAGTGGATAGATGGAATTCAGTCATACGCCTGTCTTGCTAAATGAGGTGCTGGAACTTTTGAATTGCCATCCTGGACAAGTCATTGTGGATGGAACAGTTGGAGGCGGAGGACATGCCCATGAGATATTAAAGCGAATTGTCCCCGGCGGGTTTTTGATCGGCATCGATAGGGACCCGAATGCATTGGAAGCGGCGCAAAAAAAGCTCAGGGAATTTGAAGGATGTTTTAAACTGGTGCATGCCAATTTTGCCGATGTAAAAGAGGTACTCAAAAGCCTTGGAATAGATGCTGTTGACGGGATGCTGCTGGACCTTGGCGTTTCATCCTATCAGCTGGAAGAGAGAGCTCGAGGCTTTACATATATGCAAGATGCGCCACTTGACATGAGAATGGACCCTACACAAACTTTCAGCGCTTATAACGTTGTCAACGAATATTCGCAGCAAGAGCTGGAACGCGTCATCAGGGATTACGGCGAAGAGCGGTGGGCCAAGCGCATAGCGCAGTTCATAGTAAATAGCAGGCCCATTGAGACTACGGGACAGCTGGTGGATGTCATAAAGAAGGCTATCCCCGCCGCGGCCAGGCGCGAAGGCCCACATCCTGCAAAGCGCACATTTCAGGCCATACGCATTGAGGTAAACCAGGAACTCAGCTTGCTTTCCAAGGCTATAGAAGATGCGGTAGATGTCCTAAAGCCGGGCGGACGGTTGTGCGTAATATCTTTTCATTCGCTGGAAGATAGGATAGTAAAACAGATGTTCCGCAGTTTGAGCAATCCATGTACGTGCCCCCCTGATTCTCCCGTCTGCACCTGTGGCAGACGGCCTCGGGTGAAAGTGCTGACCAGCAAACCAGTAACCCCTACCTCGAGTGAGGTTTCTGCCAATCCGCGTTCGCGCAGCGCTAAGGCGAGGTGCTGCCAAAAATTATGAACGACTACCAGGAATGAGGATACATAAAAGATAAGGAGGATGAATAAAATTGGTAGTAGCCACAAAACGACAATATCATGTAGAGCAATTACCCAAACCCCGGAGGGAAGTCAAACCGAAACTAAAGGCTAAGCCAAAGCTTGCCAGTAAGATAAAGCCTGTAATTTTGGTAGTGTTGGGATTCATGATGGCATTCCTGGTAGTTAGCCGGCATGCTATGATTGCAGAAAACCATCAGCGAATACTCGAGCTCGAGAAAGAGTTGGATCAGGCGCTCAAGCGAAACGAATTGCTAAAGCTGGAGCTTGCAGCAAGCGAGGATTTGAGAAGAATAGAGGAAGTTGCCAGAAATCAGCTTCATATGGATTATCCTGATCAAACTCAGGTACAGTTTGTTGAGCTTCCCGAGGATGATGGACAACAAGAACAGGCCGAGGTGGCAAAGCACCAAGAGACAGACATATGGGATTTTATCCTAAGATTGATCGACTGAGGGGTGAATCAAGGGGGGAGATAATTCTGTGGCATTACCAGGAGTTACCAATAGGAAGCGTTTGGTGGCCCTGTTGCTGGGATTTACTCTAATTTTTTTTGCTCTGACCATCAGGGTGGGATACATACAGTTGGTATGGGGGGTGGACCTCCAGAAAAAGGCAGCAGACCAGTGGACCCGCGATTTGGACGTTTTCCCAAGAAGAGGGGTCATTAAGGATAGAAACGGTAAGGTTCTGGCGCAGAGCGCTACTTCAGAGTCGATAGCGGCAAGGCCCAGCCAGATAAGCGATCCACAGAAAGTGGCATCTTTGATTGCGCCAATTCTGGGTCTGGATGAGCAGGAACTATATAAAAAATTGTCTAACACCTCAAGTACATATGTATGGATAAAGCGCCAGGTTGACAGGGAGACTGCCAACAAGATCCGTGCCCTGAATATCAAGGGGCTTGACTTTACCGAAGAGCCCAAGAGGTATTATCCCAATGGTAGCCTGGCTGCTCATGTTTTGGGGTTCACCATGAAATATGCAGAGCCGGGTGAAGGATTAAAAGGTCAGGAGGGCATAGAGCTTTACTATGACAAGTATCTGAAAGGGTTTCCAGGGAAAATAGTAATGGAGACCGATGCCGCAGGTCGAGAAATGCCTTATAATGTAGACAGGTATATTCCGCCCATCAACGGGCTTAACTTGGTCCTTACCATTGACCAGGTTATACAGTATTTCACTGAGAGAGAGATCAACAATGTAGTGGCAAAATACAACCCCAAGAAGGTTTATGCCATCGTCATGGACCCCAATACGGGTGAAATACTTGCCATGGCAAACTGGCCGACTTTCGATCCCAATGACCCGCCGCGCGATGTGGGTAACTTTGAAGAGATGCAGCAGTACGTAAAGAATTTTGCCTGCAAGGACAACATTGACCCAGGGTCTACCTTTAAAATAATAACAGCCGCTGCAGCTCTGGAAGAGGAGGTTGTCAGCCTGGACAGCACCTTCAATTGCCCGGGGTACAAAATGGTGGATGGTCAGAGGATAAACTGCTGGCGGGCTGGCGGCCACGGCCACGAGACTTTCCCTGAAGCCGTACAGAATTCCTGTAATCCGGTATTCATGGAGCTGGCATTAAGGCTGGGCAAGGATAAGTTTTACCATTACCTGAACGAATTTGGGTTTGGCCAGCCAACGGGGATCGACGTACTTGGCGAAGAGAGAGGCATCATAATGCCAAAGGAGTCTGTAAAGAATGTTGACCTGGCCAGAATGGGGTTCGGGCAGGCCATTTCTGTTACGCCGCTCCAGCTCATCACAGCGGTTTCGGCAGTTATAAACGGCGGCAACTTGATGAAGCCATATATCGCCAAGGAGCTTCGGGAGGTAGTGATCGATGAAAACGGCCAGGAAACCGAGCGGGTGGTCAAGACCGTTGCGCCCCAGAAGGTGCGGCAGGTGATATCGCCCGAGACGTCAAAAATCATGAGAGAAGTGCTGGAGAGCGTTGTGACCGATGGAAGCGGTAGAAATGCGTATATCCCCGGCTACAGGGTAGGGGGGAAAACCGGTACAGCGCAGAAATATGGACCGGGAGGCAAGATCATACCCAATAAGAATATATCGTCATTTATCGGGTTTGCACCTGCTGACAACCCAAGGGTGATAGTATTGTTCATGGTGGATGAACCACAGGCGCCCGTTACTTTTGGCAGCATCATCGCAGCTCCTTATGTAAAAAACATCCTGGAGGATACTCTTAAATATCTGGGCGTTGAGCCGGTATTTGATGAGGAAACCCAGAAGGATATGCAGCAGGTGGGAGTGCCAGACGTGATAGGAATGGATTTGGAAGAAGCTGCCCAAGTTCTCAGAGAAGCAGGGTTGGAATATTTGGCTGACGAGACGGGTACTGTTGTAAAGGATCAGATGCCTAAGCCGGGCGCAAAGGTCATCTCAGGAACCACCGTTCTGCTTTACACTGAGCGAGGGGCGGAAGGCCAAACGGATGAGCAGGCTGGGCAGCGGCCCGCTGAAGGGATGGTAATCGTGCCCGATGTGCTGGGCAAATCGATTCGTGAGGCTAACCGGATCCTCGTTTCAGAGGGCTTAAGGCTTAGAATAGAGGGGTCAGGGATTGCGGTGGGCCAGGACCCGGTACCTGGAACGCAGGTTGAGGCCGGTACTGAAGTGACGGTGCGCTTTGCCTTGCCCGCCGAAGGGCAACAGAGCGGTGCACCCCGAAACGGCGAATAACATTACCATGATATGTAAATACTACTTTAAATAGGCAAGCTATGTGTGGGAGGATAGCAAAATGCTGCTGAAGGAGCTGTTAAATGGAATACAGGTTTCTCGCATAGAGGGTAGTATCGATAAGCGAATAGATGCCATATATTACGATTCACGCAAGGTTACACCTGGGGCTTTGTTTTTTTGCATTGAAGGATTTCGATTTGATGGCCATGATTTTGCCGGTGAAGCGGTAGCAAAAGGGGCTCAGGCCGTGGTGCTTCGGAAGGATGTCCCTCTACCGCAGTACGTTACCAAGGTATTTGTTGAGGATACGCGTTTGGCCATGGCTTTGATATCACGGGCTTTTTATGGGTATCCCGCGCGAAATATACCCATAATTGGAGTGACCGGCACCAACGGTAAGACCACGGTAACGTATCTGATAAAGTCCATACTTGAAGACGCAGGTAAAAAGGTGGGCCTCATCGGCACTATTGCAAACATGATAGGCCCTAAAATGCTTCCTGCCGAAAGGACCACGCCTGAATCTGTGGACCTGCAGAAGCTGTTTAAGGATATGCAGGATGAGGGGGTAGATGCCATCGTCATGGAGGTGTCTTCCCATTCGTTGAGCCTTAAACGGGTGGCCGGCGTCGAATTTGAAGTGGGGGTATTTACTAATTTGACGCAGGACCATCTGGATTTTCATAATACCCTTGAAGAATATCGTGAAGCTAAGGCAAAGCTGTTTTTGCAGAGCAGGCAGGCAGCCATCAATATCGATGATGAGACCGGGCGGATGTTTGCAGAGAAAGTGCAGGGACCGCTGTGGACATATGGAATAAGTAGGACGGCGCAGGTCTTTGCAAGGGATATAGAGATCACCTCAAAAGGAGTGTTGTTCCAGCTGTTTTTACCGGATGGGAGCAGCATGATAAGCTTGAATATACCGGGGCTTTTCAGCGTGTACAATGCCCTGGCTGCTGCAACGGCATGCCATGCTTTGGGGGTACCCCTTCATAACATAAGAGCCGGGCTTGAGAAGGTAAAGGGTATTCCGGGGCGGTTTGAACTTTTGAACACGGGAACCGAATATTCCGTGATAATAGATTACGCCCATACGCCTGATGGGCTGGAGAACGTGCTTAAGACAGCGCGGGACTTCACCAAGGGGCGCGTCATCACGGTGTTTGGCTGTGGTGGCGACCGCGATCCTTCAAAGCGGCCAATAATGGGAGAGGTGGCGGGAAGGTATTCTGACTTTTGTATTATTACCTCTGATAACCCGCGCAACGAGGACCCCATGGCCATCATCCAACAGATCATACCAGGTGTAAAGAAGACCGCCTGTCCCTATGTGGTCATCGAAGACCGCAGAGAAGCCATTGCTTATGCCTTAAACCACGGCAGGGCTGGGGATGTGATTATACTTGCCGGTAAAGGCCATGAGACCTACCAGATATTGAAGAACAATCAAGTCATTCCCTTTGATGAAAGGGAAGTGGTTGCTGAGTTACTGGGGAAGGAGAAGGTTTGATGGAACCCGTATCGATGCAAGAGGTGCTGGAGGCCATAAAAGGGACGCTGTTAAGCGGCCATATAATGGGCTTTATAACAGGGGTGAGCACCGATAGCAGGACGATAAAGCCGGGAGAGCTGTTTGTACCATTAGTAGGCGAGAGATTTGACGGCCATGACTTCATCCATCAGGCGGTAGAAAAAGGTGCAAAGGCTGTCCTTGCCCAGCGTATGCTGGATCGGCTTCCCGAGGGTATAAGTGTGATTAAAGTTGATAATACCCTTGCCGCTCTTCAGCGCCTTGCCGGCTATTATCGAAAGAAGTTCAATATTCCAGTGGTGGCGGTGACCGGCAGTACGGGTAAGACCACTACCAAAGACATGATACACTGTGTGCTTTCGGCGCGTTACAATGTTCTCAAGACCGAAGGTAACCTCAATAACGAAATTGGCTTGCCGCTGACATTATTTAGGATACAGCGCCATCATGAGATAGCGGTAGTGGAGATGGGCATGAGCGGATTCGGGGAGATTCATCGAATGGCTGAAGCAGCCCTTTCCTGCGTGGGAGTGATCACCAACATAGGCGTGTCGCATATAGAAAAGCTAGGCAGCAGGGAAAACATACTTAAGGCAAAGCTGGAAATTTTCGATTATTTCCCCGGAAATGGGATTGCCGTATTGAACGCAGATGACGACCTGCTGTGGGAAGTAAAAAAGTGCTTCAGCTTTGGATTTAAATACTTTGGCACACGAGAGGGTATAGATTTCAGAGCCGTGAATATAAGTACAGGACAACCAGGTGTTAAATTTAAATTGATAAGCGATAATGAGAAGTATCCCTTTGAGCTTTCACTGCCTGGGAGGCACAATGTATATAACAGCTTGGCGGCCATCGCTGTGGGGCGGCTGTTTGGTATAAGCTTTCAAGAGATGAGAGAGGCTCTAAAGGCTTTTAAGACAGGCAATATGCGGCTTAATATTTTTGAGACCCAGGAAGGCGTTGTGGTGATCGATGACGTGTACAACGCCAGCCCTGATTCCATGAAAGCCGCTCTTTCGGTGCTCAAGGACATGCCGGCTGTGCGCAGGATTGCGGTGCTGGGAGATATGCTGGAATTGGGAGATTATGCCGAGGAAGGTCACCGCCAGGTGGGCAGGGCGGTGGTGGAAAGCAAAGTTGACTTGCTCATCACCCGTGGAGAGGCTAGCCGCTGGATAGGTATGGAAGCACAAGCGGCGGGTATGCCGCCTTCAAGCATATATCACTGTAGCTGTAACAAAGATGTAATAAACTTGTTAAGCACAATTGTCCATAGCGGTGATACAATATTAGTGAAAGGGTCACGTGGGATGAGGATGGAAGAAGTGGTGTCCTACC
This sequence comes from Caldicoprobacter faecalis, assembly GCF_900115765.1. Taxonomy (NCBI): domain Bacteria; kingdom Bacillati; phylum Bacillota; class Clostridia; order Caldicoprobacterales; family Caldicoprobacteraceae; genus Caldicoprobacter; species Caldicoprobacter faecalis. The sequence continues at coordinate 17,438 of NZ_FOXR01000028.1, forward strand.
TCTTAAAAGGGGGTTATAAACCTTGGAATCACTGATATATGCAGTAATAATATCATTTGTGCTTTCGCTTGCAGTGGGAATAGTTGCTATACCGATGCTGAGAAGGCTTAAATTTGGACAACACGTGCGCCATGAGGGTCCCCAAACTCATCTTCAAAAAGCTGGTACTCCTACTATGGGAGGGGTAATATTTCTAATACCGATTTGCGTGGCGTCTCTCATGCTGGCCAGGGGCAGCCTGGATTTTGTGTTGGCAGCTTTGCTGGTGATGTTGGGATTTGGACTCATAGGATTTGTGGATGACTATATCAAGATAGCCAGGCGCAGATCGCTGGGGCTTAAGGCTTACCAAAAGTTGCTGGCACAGATCACCATCGGAGTCGTGTTTTCCTATTATGCCTACAATCACCTGGGCAGCGCTGTGACCATCCCTTTCTTTAAGTCGGAATGGGACCTGGGCATTATGTACATCCCGTTGATGACATTTGTAATAGTCGGTACGGTGAACAGCGTAAACCTAAATGATGGGTTGGATGGCCTGGCCTCGGGTGTTACCCTTATAGTGGCGGCAACGTTCAGCATTTTGGCAGCATACCTGGCGTCCTCTATGCGACAGGAAGGTTTGGAGTATATGGCGGTAAACTATGACAATCTTATGGTGTTTGCAGGCGCTGTGACAGGAGGATGTTTGGGTTTTTTGCGGTTCAACGCCTATCCTGCACAGGTCTTTATGGGTGATACCGGTTCAATGGGGCTGGGCGGAGCAGTGGTAGCACTGGCGATTTTGCTTAAGCTGCCGCTGTTTTTACCTATAATTGGCGGTGTATATATGGCAGAGGCGTTATCGGTCATAATACAAGTGGCGTCTTATAAGCTGACCGGCAAGAGAGTGTTTCGCATGAGTCCGCTTCATCACCATTTTGAGCTTACCGGCATGAGCGAGCCCAAGGTGGTCACCATGTTCATGATAGCTACTACTTTACTGTGCCTTATTGGTTTGTTAGCCATATGAAGAAAAAGCAGGCATTATCTGGTGTTTTTTGTTTTACGGCCGATGCACAGGATTGAACGCTGACAAAGGCTGGAATACTTGAGATAGATTACAGTGGTGAAGTATAATATCATTGCTTTGAACTAAAGTGATTAGAGTATAGTGGTGTAAGCTTTAGAGAACCAGCAAAAACAGCAATTGTGCGGGAGGATTGTATGACGTACCATGGGAAGACTGTGCTTGTAGTAGGCCTTGCGCGAAGCGGTATTGCTGTCACCAGGGTGTTGAGAAGTCTGGGTGCCAGGGTTATAGCAAACGACATAAAGACGCGGCAGCAGCTGGGCGACTCTATATCAGAGCTTGAGTTGCTTGATGTGGATTTTTATCTTGGCGGTACGCCCGATGACCTGGTTGATAAAGTGGACTTGATCGTTATAAGCCCTTCTGTGCCCATTGATTCGTCTTTTGTTCAGAAGGCGCGCTGTCTGGGGCGAGAGGTCATAAGCGAGCTGGAGCTGGCCTACAGGCTGTGCAAGGCGCCTGTTATTGCTATCACCGGTACCAACGGCAAAACCACCACTGTCACCCTGACAGGAGAGATATTGAAAAAAGCCGGGTTTAATGTATACGTAGTGGGCAATATTGGCGTGCCGTTTGTCAGCAAGGCTTTAGAAATGAATAAAGACGATATAGCGGTGGTGGAAGTAAGCAGCTTTCAGCTAGAAGCGATATATAACTTTCATCCTCGAGTAGCCGCCATTCTTAACATCACCGAAGACCACCTCAACCGCCATAAGACAATGGAAAATTACATAGCGACCAAGGCGAGGATTTTTGAAAACTGTTCCTCTGATGACTGGGTGGTTTTAAATGCAGATAATGAAGTAACGGCGAGGCTGGCATCGCAGGCTCGAGCTCAAGTTCTGTTTTTTAGCCGCTTAAGGCCGTTGAAGAGAGGAGCATGGGTAGAAGATGGCACGGTGGTACTGGATATAGGGGATGGAAAAGAAGCCATATGCGGCGTGGAGGACATATTCATACCGGGCGCACATAATCTGGAAAATGCTCTGGCTGCCTCTTTAATGGCTAGGGTAATGGGAGCAACGGCAGAAGACATTGCTGTTACTCTGAAGACCTTTAAAGGAGTAGAGCACCGCATCGAGTATGTAGATACCATTGGCGGAGTTAAGTTTTATAACGACTCAAAGGGAACCAATCCTGATGCTTCCATAAAAGCCATACAGGCCATGAAAGGCCCTACCGTCCTCATTGCAGGTGGAATGGATAAGGGCAGCAGCTTCGAGGAGTTCATCGACGCCTTTGGTAAAACTGTCACCCACATGGTGGTGCTGGGAGAGACGGCAGATAAGCTGATCAAAACCGCGAAAGAAAAAGGGTTTGACAGGGTATACCGTGTAAGCAGCGTAGAAGAGAGCGTGATGAAAGCCTTTAGCCTGGCTTCCCCGGGCTATAACGTGCTGTTTTCTCCGGCCTGTGCCAGCTGGGATATGTTCAAGGATTATGAGGAAAGGGGAAGAGTCTTTAAGAGCGCTGTCAGGGCTCTTAAGGGGGAAGTTGAATGACCAAAAAGCCCAAAAAGGCCAAAAAACCGTTTGATTATCCCATTTTGCTTACCGTTATAATATTGGTTGCCTTTGGCACCATCATGGTATTTAGCGCTAGCTTTTACTACGCTCAAATGAGGTGGGGGGACAAATACTACTTTTTTAAGCGTCAGTGCCTGTGGGCGGTTGTCGGCTTTTTGGCCATGGCGTTTACGGCAAACTTGGATTACTGGAGGCTTAAAAAGTTTTCAAAGTTGTTACTCATGCTGAGCATAGCGCTTTTGGTTGCTGTGCTCTTTGTGGGCGTTGAACGAAATAACGCCAAACGGTGGCTGAATATAGGTGGCTTGAGCGTTCAACCTTCAGAAATTGCCAAGTTTGCCCTGGTGTTGTTTTTAGCCGATAGCATGTCTCAAAGGAAAGATAAGATGAAGTATTTTTTCAAAGGTGTGGTACCTTACCTTTTGGTAACGGGTATACTGTTCGGGCTTATCATGATGCAACCCAATATGAGCACCGCAGGAAGTTTGGTGCTACTTGTAATGGTCATGCTCTTTGTTGCGGGTGCTAGGCTGTGGCATCTCGGGTTTTTGGTGGCTGCTGGTGCGGCGGGTGCGGCTGTCCTCATAAGGGCAGCTGAATATCGCATGGACAGGTGGATAGCATTTTGGGATCCATGGAAGGATCCTTTGGAAACGGGATACCAGATAATCCAGTCGCTGTATTCTTTAGGTGCGGGTGGCTTATTTGGAATGGGGCTTGGCGAGAGCAGGCAAAAATATCTGTACATACCCTATCCAGAAACCGACTTCATATTTGCCATAATCGGTGAGGAATTGGGATTCGTAGGCTGTACTCTACTCATAACGCTGTTTGTTGCCCTGATATGGAGGGGTTTGAGGATAGCCATTACGGCTCCCGACCTCTTTGGGTGCCTGTTGGCGGCCGGAATTATTAGCATGATAGGCATCCAGTCAGTTATAAACATAGCGGTGGTGACCGCATCCATGCCCCCTACCGGTTTGCCGCTTCCCTTTATAAGCTTTGGGGGGTCTTCACTGGCCATTTTCATGGCTAGTATAGGAGTGCTGCTCAATATATCAAAGTACGCTAAAGCAAGTTAGCCTGTCTGGTCCCCGTGTCACACCTCTTTTTGGAGCTGCATATCATGGTATTGTGAAGGGGTTGAGACATACTAAAATATTGAGCACGATATTTGTGAAAAGAGGTGTGACTAATGGCACAATATGTCATAAATGGCGGCAGGCGATTGGAGGGGAAGCTGCGTGTAGGCGGTGCTAAAAATGCCATTCTTCCCATATTGGCAGCGGTTTTGTTGACTGAAAGACAAGTTGTTTTACATGATTGCCCAAACCTTCTTGATGTTGAAAAGACTATATTGATTCTTGAATCTATCGGCTGCAAGGTAAAAAGGGAGGGGCGGGATCTAATCATAGACCCTTCTACCATAACCAGCTGGGTCATACCGGATTGCTATGTCCGAGAGATTCGTTCTTCTATAATATTTCTGGGAGCAATGCTTTCCAGGACAGGGAAGGCGCGAATCACATATCCTGGAGGCTGTGAGATAGGGCAGCGCCCCATTGACCTCCATCTCAAAGGGCTCAGGCAGCTGGGAGTACTTATAGACGAATCGAATGGGTACCTGGATTGTGTTGCGCCCCAGATGGAAGGAGGAATTATTCATCTTGATTATCCCAGCGTGGGAGCTACCGAGAACATAATATTGGCGGCAGTGAGGGCCAAAGGGCGTACTGTTATCCACAACGCTGCCAAAGAGCCGGAGATTGTGGACCTACAAAACTTTATCAATGCCATGGGAGGGAATGTACGGGGAGCAGGAACCAATACTATAGTGATAGAAGGCGTGCAGAATGATTTTAGGGAAGTAGAGTATACCATTATTCCTGACCGCATCGTGGCTGGTACTTATATGGTTGCAGCTGCCATAACAGGAGGCGATGTCTTAATCGATAACGTAATACCCGAACACGTTCAGTCCATAATATACAAGCTGAGGGAAGCAGGCTGTACTGTTCATGTGCAGGACTCATGCGTAAGGGTGAAGGGAAAATACCGGCTCAGGGCTATAGAACACATCAAGACTTTACCGTATCCGGGGTTTCCAACTGATATGCAGGCTCAGTTTACAAGCCTGTTGTCGGTGGCCAGAGGGACCAGCATAATAACAGAGACGATATTTGAAAACAGGTTTAGGCATGTGCCGGAGCTTGTAAGGATGGGAGCTAATATCAGGATTGACGGGCAGACCGCCATTATACATGGTGTCAGGAGCCTGAAGGGCACTACTGTGGTGGCCAAGGATTTGAGAGGAGGAGCTGCGCTGGTACTGGCCGGATTGCGTGCCGAAGGCCAAACAATTGTGGAAAACGCCTTTTACATTGATAGAGGCTACGAACAGCTGGAGGTTGCTTTAAGCGGCATAGGGGCTGATATTGTGAAAACAAACGGTTAAATTTTAGCTCTCATGCAAATGTAAAGCCGAGGGAGTTTTATGGGGAACGGAAGAAGAAAAGGGTTATTCCTGCTGTTGTTTTTGTTAGCTGTGCTGGTTGCTATGGCATATATTGGGACAGAGGTGTTTCAAGTAAAAAAAATAACTGTTATAGGTAATCAGAATATAAAAGAGGCTGATATTATTCGAATAGCAGGAATACCCCTAGGTCAAAATATTTTTAAAATAGATAGAGAGCAAATAAGAGAAAGGATTGAGTCGAATCCTCTTTTAAAGGTTTTATCTATCGATTTTAAATATCCCAACGAAATTGTCATCAATGTGGAGGAAAGGAAGTCGGTAGCGGCTATTCCTTATTTGGGTTCTTATGTTGTCATAGATGTAGAAGGTTATGTGATGGAGATACATGATAATTTGGAGGACATGCCTTATCCGCTGGTACAGGGCTTGGGCTTGCGAGGATGTACCGTGGGTAAGCCCCTTTCTGTTGCTGATTCGTATCAGATGAAGGCTTTAAGCCGCGTGCTGGATGAGGTATATAAGCAGCAACTGGAGGAAGATATCTCGGAGATAATTATAGATGACCCGGACGATATTTATATTGTTTCTCGGAATGGCACTGTTATAAGGTTGGGACAAGCTATAGAGGTTGATAAAAAATTAAAGTGGCTTAGAACCCCAAATTTCCGTCAAATTGACAGTGCGGGAGTAAATGGTATACTGGATGTAAGCATTTCAAATCAGGCAGTATTCAAACCTTTGGAGGAAGAGGTGAACCAATGAAGAAATCTTTAAGCGCCCAGTTATCGGTGACGGTTGTAAGCTTGATATTAGGCTTGGCTTTGGCTGCCCAGTTCAAAAACGTTCAAAGAGTAGGGGGAAGCGTGTCACTGCAGCGGACCCAGGAACTTACGCGGCAGGTACAAAAGTTGGAGCAGGAAAATGAAGCGTTGGAAGCTCGTATACAAGAGTATGAGAGGAGGATAAAGGAGTTTGAGAATGCGGTTCAGAGCGAAGACCAGAGCAACAGGCTGATTTATGAAGAGCTGGAGCGTACCAGGATGCTGGCTGGCCTTGTGGACGTCCAGGGGCCTGGCGTGGTGGTAACTGTCAATGTTAAACACGTAAACGAATGGGGGCAGGATGCCATCGTTCAGAACGTACGCTATGATGACCTACTTAAGCTGGTGAATGAGCTTAACGCTGCCGGTGCCGAAGCAATTGCAATCAATGACGAGCGAATAATTGCCACCACTGAAATACGGAACGCAGGCGACTATATAGTCATAAATACCAATCGCTATTCATCTCCCTTTGAGATAAAGGCAATTGGAAATCCTGATACGCTGGAGGCAGCCCTCAAGCTGCTGGGAGGAGTTGCCGATGACCTTGGCGTGTATTTGCAGATCAACATCAAGAGGGTGGACAATATCAGGATTCCCAAATACAGGGGAACTTTTCAATATAAATTTGCAAAGCCCGTTCAGGATACAAATGCCAGGAGTTGAGGGGTAAAGAATGAGAGTAAGGAAGGACTTGATGATTCTAAGCATTATGGCTATGCTTTTAAGTTTCTTTATTGTAAAGTGTTTTGACAATCAGAGGATAGGCTATGATATCGGTGTTACAACTTCTGTGTACAAGATTCAGGAATTGATGAGCCAGCTTAAGGCTCTGCAGGAGACAAACCGTGAACTGAAAGAGGACCTGCGCCAAAAAGAAGCTGTACTCAATAATTATGAAAATGAAGCTACAGAAAGAATATATAGGGGTGAGGAGATTAGAAAGCAGCTTGAACAGGCAAGGATCCTGGCAGGGCTTACTGATTTAGAAGGGCCTGGAATTGAGATCATACTCAATGATCGAAAAAAAGATACCATCATGCTGGATGAGCCTTATTCTATTTCTGATTTTATCGTGCACGATATAGACCTGTTAGAGGTGGTCAACGAGCTCAAGGCAGCGGGTGCCGAGGCCATCGCTATAAATGGTGCAAGGATTTTGGCCACATCCAGGATAAGCTGCGGTGGGCCTACCATCACCGTTGGAGCAGGCCAACGGTTTGCCCCGCCGTTTATCATTCATGCTATCGGTGACCCTGATGCCCTTGCCAATTATTTTGAACGACCTGATAGCATATATCATATACTTACCTTTTATGGCCTTGAGTTCAGCATCAAAAAGCTTAATAATGTAAAAATACCCCGCTATTATGGGGAAGTGAATTTCAGTTACGCCAGGCCCGTTGAAGGAGGTGAGTAGTTTGTTGTTGCCCATTATCGGCATTTTGGTGGGCATAATCCTAGGGTTGACGTTGCCGATACATATACCTACGGCATATTCATCCTATATGTCAATTGCTGTTCTTGCAGCTTTAGACTCGGTCTTCGGTGGGATAAGGGCAAGCCTCGAGCAAAAATTCGAGCCCGATGCCTTTATATCCGGATTTTTTGGCAATGCATTTCTAGCTGCAGGTCTGGCCTATATAGGAGACAGGCTTGATGTGCCCATATATCTGGCAGCCATCTTTGCTTTTGGTACCAGGCTTTTTCAGAATTTCGCCATGATTAGGCGCCATCTTTTGAATCGTTGGCGTGAAAGAATTAGGCAATGAAAAATTGCTATAAAGAGATTTAATTTTACTCAATTATATGGTAACATACTATTATAGTACTATTGACAGTTTGTACTAGCTTGATAAAGGACATGCCTTATATAAAAAGCGTGTTTGGTGGGTTGACAAAAATACGCAATGCGAGTGAAATAGGTATAAATGCTTCAAATGGGGCTGTCCAATCTGTGAATGAGCAGATAGTCAGTGCCAGATGTACAAATATCCTGTGAGGATAAAGGTAGCGTGGACTACCTTGGATTTAGTTAATTGAAATTTTTTAGGTTGTAAAGGGGAGGGTGTATTTTGATAGAGTTTGATATTGACATGGAACAATTTGCTGAAATTAAGGTGGTCGGGGTAGGGGGCGGAGGAAACAACGCTGTAAACAGGATGATACAGTTTGGCCTGAAGGGTGTAGAGTTTATTGCCGTAAATACCGATAAACAAGCCTTATTCGCTTCACAGGCCAATCAGAAGATACAGATCGGCGAAAAGCTGACAAAGGGCCTGGGTGCCGGTGCCAATCCCGAAATTGGGCAGAGGGCGGCCGAAGAAAGCCGGGAAGAGATTACACAGGCACTGAAAGGAGCTGATATGGTATTCATAACAGCAGGCATGGGCGGAGGTACCGGGACGGGGGCTGCTCCCGTTATTGCCGAGATCGCCAAAGAGCTGGGGATCTTGACGGTAGGGGTGGTCACCAAGCCATTTGCTTTTGAAGGTAGACAGAGGATGCTGAACGCGGAAAAAGGGATTCAGGAACTCAAGCAAAGGGTTGATACCTTGATCACCATACCCAATGATCGGCTGTTGCAGATTGTTGAAAAGCGTACTTCTGTGCTAGAAGCTTTCAGAATAGCGGATGATGTCTTGCGGCAAGGTGTTCAGGGTATCTCCGACCTCATAGCGGTTCCGGGCTTAATCAATCTGGATTTTGCCGACGTGAGGACTATTATGAAAGAAAGAGGATTGGCACACATGGGCATTGGCAGGGCCAGCGGTGAAGGACGTGCTTTAGAAGCGGCCAAACAGGCTATCCAAAGCCCGCTGCTTGAGACCACCATTGAAGGTGCCAGAGGTGTGTTGCTGAATATAACTGGAGGCGAGAACTTAAGCCTGTATGAGGTCAATGAAGCTGCAGAGCTGGTGGCTCAGGCTGCAGACCCGGATGCCAATATAATCTTCGGAGCGGTGATCGATGAAAACCTTCAGGACGAAATACGAATTACTGTAATTGCTACCGGTTTTGAGGAAAAGAACAAGAAAGATGACGGGAAAAAGAAGATAGAACGGGCGGCAGAAAAGCTTTTTTCAAGTGCCCGAGATGAGGATGAGTTAGATATACCCGTTTTTTTAAGAAGAACTAGAGGATAGTAAGGCTTTTCATGTAGGGTTGGTTAAAAGTACACAAGAAGGTTTCACTTTGTTTCTTGTGAGCCACCACATCTACAGGTGGTTGGTAGTTTACGCGTATTTGTTGTAACATACAAAAATAGAGGGAATTTTAGTTCAAAAGCACAAAACGACAATAAAAATTGTTTTTATTGTCGTTTATTTTTTTGTTTTATCAGACCTATTTTTACAAATTTTTAAACATGCCCTGCTTTATAATAAAGGCGAAGGTAAGGGGAATGGGGATGCTCTATGGGGTAGAGTACAGATATGTGGATATATTATGGCTGGATAATTTTGTAATGAATTTTTCGATACTGTGGATTACCTTCAGGATATCTAAAGTAAAGGGTTCTCTTTGGAGGTTGTGGATTTCAGCGGGAATAGGGGCCTTATATGCAATCATATTTTTTATACCGGGATTTGAAGTTTTGCATAGCTTTTTCCTCAAAATAGCCTTATCGTTGATAATGTTGCTGGTAGCATTTAAGTTTAACACTTTTAAAGACTTTTTTAAGGCATTCACTTTCTTCTATGCTACTACTTTTGTTTTTGGAGGCGTTGCGCTGGGACTGCATTTTTTTACACAGGATTACATCGCCATCGAAAAAGGCGTTTTTGTGATAAAAGATTACCCTGTCAATAAGCTGATAGTAACCGGCGTGCTAGTTATTATCTTAATGCATGCCATGTGGCGGTTTATTCGCCTGCACCTTTCCAAAGACGAGCTGCTGTATAAGGTGAAAATATACTTTGATGGGAAGGAAGTCATGGTTGATGCACTGCTTGATACTGGTAACATGCTTTTGGACCCCATAAGTAAGCATCCTGTTATGGTGGTAGAGTTTTCAAGGGTTAAGGAGTTGTTGCCTCAGGAAATACGAGAGATATTTACTAGGTCGCTGGAGGGTGACTTCCATACGGTGGTCCAGGTCATCAGCAAGTCAGGGTGGATTGAGAGATTTAGAATAATTCCATATACCACGGTAGGGAATCCTAGCGGCCTGTTGATGGGTTTTAAGCCCGATGAGGTTTTGGTATTAAAAAACGGAAAATGGTATACCGTTGGAAACGTTGTTGTTGGGATATATAACGATAAATTGTCGAGGAACGAGCATTATCAGGCATTGGTTCATCCAGAGATAGTCGCTTGAAAGGAGGGGGGATTGTAAAATGACGTTTTACAAAAGGCTTACCATGCATTACTATCTTTTTATCATGAAGCTGCTCATAAAATTTCCCCGACTCAAAGTGTTGCCTATCTTCTACATAAGCGGAAGCGAAGCCCTTCCGCCTCCCCTTACCAATGAGGAAGAGGATCAGCTTCTTCATCGGTTGGAAAAGGGCGATACCTCTGTAAAGAGCACGTTGATTGAGCGAAATTTAAGACTGGTGGTATATATTGCTAGGAAGTTTGAGAACACAAAGGTTGGGGTGGAAGACCTGGTTTCAATTGGAACTATTGGACTTATTAAAGCAGTTAATACGTTTGATCCATCGAAAAAGATTAAGCTGGCTACCTATGCTTCACGGTGTATCGAGAATGAGATTTTGATGTACCTGCGAAGAAATTGTAAAACGAAAGCCGAAGTATCGTTTGATGAGCCTTTGAACGTGGATTGGGATGGCAATGAACTGCTGCTATCTGACATACTTGGGACCGATAACGACCTGGTCTATAGGAGCATTGAAGACGAAGTGGAGAAAGAGCTGTTGGATATGGCAATAAACAAGCTTTCAAAGCGGGAGAAGCGCATAGTGGAACTGAGGTTCGGGCTGGGTAACGGCAAAGAAAAGACGCAAAAAGAAGTGGCTGATATGCTTGGAATCTCACAATCTTACATATCGCGGCTAGAAAAAAGGATAATAAAAAGGTTAAAAAAGGAAATTAATCGCATGGTGTGATTCTGAATAAAATCCTCTGTCCAAGGTAATACTTTCAATAGAATCTGTTCAAAGAGCTAGCAGCAACATCGTGTGAAAGGGATGGAGGATTTTTGGTATGTCGGCAAACAAAGTTGAGATTTGTGGCGTAGATACATCCAAGTTACCGGTGCTTTCCAACGAAAAGATGCGAGAGTTGTTTGAACGGATGCATGCAGGCGATAAAAGCGCGAGAGACGAATTCATCCAGGGAAACCTCAGGCTGGTATTGAGCGTGATTCAAAGGTTTAGCAACCGAGGGGAGAACATCGATGACCTTTTTCAGGTGGGGTGTATCGGACTTATTAAGGCTATTGATAATTTTGACCTTTCTCAAAATGTAAAATTCTCAACCTATGCTGTACCCATGATCATCGGAGAGATAAGGCGGTACCTCAGGGACAACAATTCCATAAGGGTTAGCCGCTCGTTGAGGGATATCGCATACAAGGCCCTGCAGATAAGGGATCAGCTCATAAGCAAAAACGCCAAAGAACCTACCATAACCGAGATCGCCAATGAGCTCAACCTTCCAAGGGAAGAGGTGGTATTTGCTCTGGATGCCATCCAGGACCCGATTTCCCTTTTTGAGCCCATCTATCACGATGGAGGGGATGCCATTTACGTGATGGATCAAGTAAAGGATGAGAAAAATGAGGACGAGAGCTGGCTTGAGGGGATAGCTTTAAGGGAGGCCATGAAGAAGCTTAACGAGAGAGAAAAGCTCATATTGACCCTAAGATTTTTTGAAGGTAGGACCCAGGTAGAGGTGGCAAAGGAGATAGGTATCTCACAAGCCCAGGTGTCCAGGCTTGAGAAAACGGCCCTTGCACATATGAGGAAGTATATATGATGTTAATTTAAAATCAGATTCAGAAGAGAAGCCTTTGCTTTTGTGTAAGGCTTCTCTTTTTGTCATTTTGTTTTGCTCAGTGCCTGTTCGAAGGATGAACGTTGTAGATGTAATTGAATTTCATATGGAGCTATATGGCATTTTTAAGTTCCAATGTGAATAAACTTTATTGGACGAAAACGCGGATGAAAACGGGGGAGGGTTACCATGGAGAAAACTTCTGACTTCAGGCAGAAGGAGGTTATCAATATCAGAGATGGCAAGCGGTTGGGCGTAATAGTCGACATGGAGTTTGACCTGCAAAGCGGGAGGATTACAGCCATTGTGGTGCCAGGCCCCAGCCGGTGGATGGGGTTTTTGAAAGGAGATCAGGACCTGGTCATACCTTGGGAGAACATAAAAAAGATAGGGGATGATGTTATACTGGTTGATGTGGATCCAGCTGCCATAAAGAAGTAAATCTATCCTGGGAAGTGTAGCGCGGCATTAAAAACGATAAGGGTGGACGAGCTGACCTGAAAGGGCTATAATAATAAACAAAGAAAGCGAGGCTTTTAGCCCTGCTTTCTTGCTTGGCTGTCCCAAATACCGCCTGTTGGGGATGGGATAGCGTGAAAAAGGCGGATTATAAATACCCTAACCATCTAAACCGGTGCGCATTCGCGCGGTTTGGATGTTCGGTCAGACAGCCATGAAATGCCCTTTTTGCTACCATATGGAGAGCAAAGTGGTGGACTCGCGTCCCACCGATGAAGGCCTTACCATTCGCAGACGGCGTGAGTGTACCAAGTGCGGCAAACGGTTTACCACTTATGAGAAAATTGAGCAGCTGCCGGTATTTGTCGTCAAGAAAGATGGCAGAAGGGAATCCTTCGATAGGGATAAGATCATGAGGGGGCTGTTGAAAGCCTGTGAAAAGAGGCCTATATCCCTCAAGGATTTAGAAGCGCTGGTTCAGGATGTCGAAAAGCAGGTCTTCAATTCCCTTGAGCAGGAGGTTACCAGTCAGCAAATTGGCCAGATGGTGATGGAAAGGCTAAAGAAGCTGGACGAAGTGGCGTATGTGCGGTTTGCATCGGTGTACAGACAGTTCAAGGATATAAACACCTTTATGGAAGAGCTAAACAAGCTTTTGAAGGAAAAAAATGACTGAATGAAGGGAAAAGGATGTTCAGGCATGGAATTCAATATGGGTTTTGAGCTGCGAGAAAGACAAGGCGTATGGTACTGCGTTATACCCAGTTTTGAAAGGACTGGATTGGTGAGCCATGGTTTCAGCACCAGAAAGGGAGGAGTAAGCGGTCAACAGTACAGCACCTTGAATTTGGGATTTAAGAAAGGCGATTCTTGCGATGCGGTTATGCAAAACTTTTTAAGGTTTTGCCGTGCGCTGGATATAAACCCTCATAATACAGTGTTCTCCGACCAGGTACACAGCGACAAAGTGGCTGTGGTTGGCGCCGGCGATAGGGGAAAGGGTGCCTTTAAGGAGAGCGATATACTCCAGGTGGATGGCCTTATGACTCAAGAGCCGCAGGTGGCTTTGGTGACGTTCTATGCCGACTGCGTCCCTCTGTTCTTTTTGGACCCTGTTCGCAAGGCCATAGCCTTAAGCCATGCAGGATGGAGGGGTACGGTAGCTTGCATAGGCGCGAAGACGTTGGAGGGCATGAGCCGGATGTTTGGTACGCGCCCCGAGGAGTGCCTGATAGGGATTGGCCCATCTATAGGCCCTTGTTGTTTTGAGGTGGACCTTCCGGTGGCAGAGCAATTTGCAAAAGTCTTTGACAAATATAAGGATATAATAATAAAGCCCGGTCAGAAACCGGGCAGGTATTACGTAAACTTGTGGATGGCAAATGCCCTGCAATTGGAAGAAATGGGGATTCCACACCACAACATAACTGTAGCGGACATGTGTACTAGCTGCAATCACGACCTGTTCTTTTCTCATCGCAGGGATAAAGGCAATACAGGCAGAATGGCCGCTCTATTGATGTTAAAGGGTTAAAGCCAAAGAAAAGGTGTGGGGCATCCCTGTTATGTTATACGTTAAAGCGGAACAGCACCACGTCGCCGTCCTGGATGACGTAGTCTTTGCCTTCAGACCTTACCAGCCCCTTTTCCTTTGCGGCTGTATAGGACCCCACGGCTACCAAAGTGTCATAGGGGATGACTTCGGCTTTGATGAAACCCCTCTCAAAGTCGCTGTGGATTTTACCTGCGGCTTGAGGGGCTTTGGTGCCCTTTTTGATTGTCCAAGCTCTAACTTCTTTGGGACCGGCAGTCAAAAAGCTTATGAGGCCCAGCAGGCTATAGCATGCCGATACCAGCTTGTCTAGCCCTGAGCTTTCCAGGCCCATCTCTTGGAGAAACATCTGTTTTTCTTCGTTATCCAGCTGCGCGATTTCCTCCTCGAGCTTGGCGCATATGACCACTACTTGAGCGTTTTCATTTTGGGCGTATTCTACGACCTTTTTGACCAGCGGAGAATCCTGAGCATTGCCTACGTCCTTTTCGGATATATTTGCCGCGTATATGACAGGCTTTGAGGTGAGCAAAAACAGCTGTCTCACAAAATCCTGCTGTTCTTCTGAGAAGGTGAGGCTTCTTACAGGAATTCCTTTTTCCAGGTTTTCCTTTATGTACTCCATTATCTGCAACTTTTCTGTACTGTGCTTATCCCCACCTTTTGCCATTTTTTGCACTTTTACCATCTGCTTCTCTAGGCTTTCCAGGTCGGCAAATATGAGCTCCAGGTTTATAATCTCTATATCGCGGATAGGGTCAACGCTTCCCTCCACATGGGTTATATCTTCATCTTCAAAGCATCTGACTACATGCACGATGGCGTCCACTTCGCGTATATGAGACAGAAACTTGTTGCCCAGTCCCTCGCCTTTGCTGGCGCCTTTGACCAAACCCGCGATGTCAACAAATTCGATGAACGCAGGGGTGACTTTTTCGGGCTTATACATCTCGGCCAATTTTTCAAGCCTCTTATCGGGAACGGGTACTACTCCCACGTTGGGCTCTATTGTACAAAAGGGATAATTCTCTGCCAGAGCTCCTGCTTTAGTGATGGCGTTGAAAAGAGTGCTTTTCCCTACATTGGGCAATCCTACGATTCCCAGCTTCATATTCATTCCTCCACCTAAATATTTCTTTCACATTTGAAAAATTATATATTATTTGCGCAAAATAATCAACGTTTAATCCAGTGCGATGATTCACGATGTGTTGAAAAAAATGTCGTTTTTTGATATGATAAGTCTGTACGTGGGAGCAAATGGAAGCCTTATTAAACTTTAAACCTTTAAGAAAAGTGCCAATTTGCCTTAAAATTTAAAGGAGGGCGATATTTTGAAGGTGGCATGGAGTAGCTCTCACGGCGAGTTTTTAATAAGTGATTCTTATTATTTTTCAGCTTTGGAACGGGAAAGCAGAAAAAAGGGTATAGAGATAGTGGAAGTTTCGAATTTCGACGAGCTGTTTTTTTATCCGGTAATAGTCTTCAATTACAGCGAGAAACCGTTTGATGAGGCAGAAATAAAGATAATCGAGAAAGCTGTCAGAGACGGAAAGCGCGTTATATTTACTGCACATTTTAACAATAAAGACAACGTTGCTGAAATATGTAATGCAGTCAGCGAGAGGTTCGGGTTGAGACTAAAGGAAGATGAGGTTGTGGAAGAAGAGAGTTTTGATGAAGGCGACCGCCGTATGGTGATCACTTCTAGAGTGGAAGCCTATGCCGAAGGCGTAAATCAAGTGGTGTTCCCTTACAGCGCTCCCATAGAGGTGTTAACCCCTGATGTACGCATAATAGTGCGAGGGCAAGAATCGGCTTCCACCGGCTCGGGGGAAAGGGCGCCTGTAATGGCGGCCGAACGAAGGATGCCCTCTGGAGGAAGTTTGGTGGTGTGCGGCAGCTGCCTCTTTTGGGACAACTATTCCATATTCCGAAAAGACAATTTGGCCTTTTCAATCAATTTGCTCAGCATGTGATATGGATGCTTTTGTCTTTGTGTGCTTTATCATAAAAGCAGCTCTGCGGGAAAAACTAAAAATGAGGATTACTTGAATCAATAAAAAGAGTATTGACAAGGAGAGGGCGTGTATGATAATCCATAACGGTCGTTGGCCAAGGGAGCTGATGGCGGCTTAAGAGAGCATAATAAAAGGAACAAAAAAAGGGTATGTCAATAGTCTGTGAAAATGTCACCTCAAAAAGGATAATTTTATTCAGTAAAAATGTCAACTATGGGTTTTAAAAAATATTACAGAGATAATT
>NZ_FOXR01000042.1:0-14099 GCF_900115765.1 Caldicoprobacter faecalis
GTCATTTCTTTTTGTGTCATGTTGAATATCTCCTCTCTCATGTATGACATTATATCAGAATAATTTCAATATGACATTATCACAGAATAACAACATTGAGATTTTTTACCTATTGACTGAATAGTGGGATTGCGGTATAATATTACCCGCAGCTGCGGGGTTTTTTGTGGGCCTTTAGCTCAGCGGTCAGAGCAGCCGGCTCATAACCGGTTGGTCCGGGGTTCGAATCCCTGAAGGCCCACCATTTTATTTATGCCGATGATGCTTATATAACGTCTAGTGTCAGCTATAGCCAGGACAAGTGTGGGAAACAATGGGAGCATAAAGTTAGCATCTAATATAGTGGGTATGAGAGGTAGCAGTATTTGGCTGTAGCGTTGGTGAATGAAGCCCGAATAACCGTAAAAACGCGAAAGCGGATAATGATTGATGTCTTGTCGTAACAACAACGCCGGATAAAACGGTGTTTTTTTATTTAAGGTGATGGGATGCGGTTGAAAGGCAGACTGCTCAGCGTTGCCGAGATGGTGCCACGTTCAAAGTGCGTTGTGGATGTTGGGACTGATCACGGAAGGCTCCCTGTTTGGCTGGTCAAGAGCGGTATCGCAGAGAGAGCCATTGTTACCGACATAAGCGCTGCTTCGCTTAAAAAAGCAGAGGCATTGATAAAGGCTCATGGGTTGGAAAGCAAAATCGAACCAAGAGTGGGAGATGGCTTGTCTGTCGTATATCCAGGCGAAGCCGATACCGTGATTGTGGCTGGAATGGGGGGCCTGCTGATAAGGGATATTTTGAAGAATGCCCCACACGTGACGGCAAGCGTTAAAACTTTTGTGCTGCAGCCAATGAGGGCTCAGGGTTTGCTGAGAAAATGGCTGGCCGACAATGGATATACTATAGTGGATGAGTCACTGGTGCGTGAAAAGGACAAGTTCTATGAGGTCATCGTGGCCCGGCATGGCAGGCAGCACATCCCTAAGGATGTGTATTATGATATAGGATATATGCTCATCAAAAAGCAGGACCCGCTGCTTAAGGAGTTTATAGAGCATAAGATGGCTAAGATAGCGGCCATCATAGAGCAGCTGGAATCTCAAGGGACGCCGGACTCCAAAAAAGAACTTGATGAGTTCAAACGCAAGCTTGAAGAATACAGGGAGGTTTACCAATGGGTAACACGGTACGACAGGTCGTCAAGGTGATGGAGGAGATAGCACCTCCTTATCTTGCAGAGGAATGGGACAACGTAGGCCTGCTGGTGGGGGGGATGCAGGACAGCGTGCAGAAGGTCATGGTGTGCCTGGATGTGACCGAGGCTATAGTCCATGAGGCCATACAAAAAGGCTCGGATATGATCATATCGCACCACCCAGTTATATTTGAAAGGCTAAAGAGCCTGCGCAGCGATACGGGCAGGGAACGCCTGCTGCACCTTCTTGTTCGCAACAACATAGCGGTCTACTGTGCCCATACCAACCTCGACAAAGCTGCGGGAGGAGTGGATGATGTTTTAGCCGCGCGCCTGGGCCTTCAGGACGTCGAGCCTTTGAGTTTCGACCAGCGGGATAAGCTGTACAAGGTAGTGGTGTTTATTCCCAAAAGGCACGAGGATGCGGTGATGGAGGCGATGGCCCGGGCGGGTGCAGGGTGGATAGGCAATTACAGCCACTGCACTTTTCAGATTAACGGAACAGGCACCTTTATGCCCCTTGAAGGAACTAACCCTTATATCGGCCAGCAGGGACGCCTTGAGAGAGTGGATGAGGTTCGACTGGAGACCGTAGTGCTGTCGAGCCAGCTGGAAGATGTGATCGATGCCATGCTCAAGGTCCACCCTTATGAAGAGGTGGCGTATGATATATATCCATTGGCAAACCGCGTCAAAAAGCATGGCCTGGGAAGAATTGGGAGACTGCCGCACAGGATGTCGTTTGACGAATTTATAGAAAAGGTGTGCAAAGATTTAGGGGTTTCGAGCCTTCAGGTGGCAGGGTGGATTGACGGCGAAGTGCAGGTGGTGGCAACTTGCGCGGGATCGGGCGCCAGCTTGATAAACAAGGCTCACTCCAGCGGTGCTCAGGTCTTTTTGACGGGTGAGCTGAAGTATCACGATGCCCAGGCTGCAGCAGAGCTTGGCATGGCCGCCATAGCCGCGGGGCATTATGCCACCGAAGTCTTTATTGTGGAGGAGTTAGTTTGTCGTTTACAAAAAGCCTTTGATGCTTTACAATATGAGATAGAGGTATTTGCTGCCGAAACCATGGCTGATATCTACACGACGGTGGGGAAATAGTCTACCCCCTTTAAATTTTGTGTGAAGATTTTTTTGTGGGGGGTCGAGCGCTTTATGTGAAGGTTGAAAGGAGGTTGTGCTGATGGGACAGCTGGATCTGCTGTGGGAGTACCAGAATCTTGATTTAGCTTTGGATAAATATGACAAAATGAGAAAAAACTCTTCCTTGAGGAATAAATTGATAGAGCTTAAAAATTATTTGGTGCAGCAACAGGAACAGCTGGTGAAGCTCAACGAGGATGCAGAAAAGAAAAACCACATATTGAACCGGATCAATCATGAATATGAAGACATATTGAAGGCATTTAAATCGGACTTTGACAAGGTGAAAGGTGGTCAGGTCCGAAGCGTCAAGCAGCTGGAAGAAATGCAAAAGGCTGCCGTGGAGCTTAAAGAAAAACTGGCCAGGAAAGAGGAAGAGATAAAGGGCCTGCTCAAGGATATCCAGGCTCTTTCAAACAGGCTTGAAGATATACGGGTTCGTATAGTCAAGGCGAAAAAGGAGTATTCCAGCACCAAGACAGAGTACGATAACGAGGTTGCAAAGATTCAAAAGGAGTATCAGGAATTCAAAGCTCAGAGAAACGAATTGAAAAACAGGCTTGATCCTGAACTTATAAAGCGGTATAACAGGCTGAAGAAGAGCCGCGGTACTGCCATAGTCATGGTGGAGCAGAACTGCTGTGGAGGATGTAACATGAGTTTGGCGGCGCTGGTGCTTGAAAGGCTAAAAAAGGGAGATGACATTATAGAGTGTGAAAACTGTGGCCGAATACTTTATTTGGCCAATAAGGCCGATAACGATACCAAAAGCGCTGTTTGATAATTTGACAAAACGCGTGATCCATGCTATTATATATTGCGCAAATTGAATAGAGCATGTGAGTAAGTCGGGCGATCGCGGCTGTACACCATAAAAGTGCAGCTGAGGAAAGTCCGAGCTCCACAGGGCAGGGTGCTGGGTAACACCCAGTGGAGGCGACTCCAAGGAAAGTGCAACAGAAATAGACCGCCTGGTATTTGACGTTGTACGTCGAATGCTGGGTAAGGGTGGAAAGGTGAGGTAAGAGCTCACCAGCAATCCAGGCGACTGGATTGGCTCTGTAAACCCCACCTGGAGTAAGACCGAATAGGGGACATTATGTGGTGGCCCGCCACGTCCCGGGTAAGGTCGCTTGAGCCTATCTGGCAACAGTAGGCCTAGATAGATGATCGCCCTCGACAGAACTCGGCTTACAGACTTGCTCACATGTGCAGAAATCCCGCCGTATGGCGGGGCTTTGCTTTTATATGCTGTTATTTTTGTTGAAAGGTTTTCGAAAAACATGTTAAAAGGCGGAGAAAAGGGATTATTGTTGATATACACCTAAAAATGTGATCCACTTAATTACGTGGAGGTGGTACTGTGAAGAAGATGCAGAATATAACTTTATTGCTGCCTAAAGATTTATTACGAAAAGTAAAGCATATAGCTATAGATAGGCAAACTTCTGTTTCTGGCCTTTTGACAAAGATGTTAGAAGAAATAGTTAGAAAAGAAGACTTGTATGAAAAGGCAAAACTGCGTAATATTAGTCTGTTAGAAAGAGATAATATTAATCTTGGCACAGAAGGCAAAATTACCTGGAATAGAGATGATTTATATGCATTTTAAACAGCGCATAGGAGCGCTTGTGCGCCGCGATGTTTTGAGCCTTACCCTGCCGGTGGTAACCGAGCAGATGTTCACCATGTCGATGGGCATGATAAACGCCATAATGGTAGGTCAGGTGGGAAGTCAGGCTGTATCGGCGGTAGGCATGGTGGATTCCACAAACAACATCTTCGTGGCTTTTTTTTGTTGCTCTGTCGCTGGGTGGGACGGTGGTGGCACATTACGTAGGACACGGTAACCGTGAAGAGGCGAATGATGCCACTAAGCAGGCCATGTTTTCGGGACTGATCCTGTCGCTTTTTATCACGCTTGTAACCTGGATACTGCGCCGCTACATTATATTGGTGCTTTATGGAGCGGCTGAACCTGCCGTCATGGAAAATGTCAACGTGTATTTTGGCATAACACTCCTCACTTATCCGTTTATAGCTCTCACTTCTATCGCCTGTGGCGTATTAAGGGGCGCTGGAGATACCAGAACGCCCATGAAGGTTACTATACTGATGAACGCCATCAATATCTGCTTGGGGTATGTATTGATTTACGGGCTCAATATAAGCAATATACATTTTTCTGTATCAATTCCTGCGCTGGGGGTTAAAGGGGCTGCGATTGGTCTTGCCGTAGCAAGAGCGGTAGGCACTTTTATGATAATCCATGTTTTGGTCAAAGGCTCTAAAACCATAAGGCTTACCGATTTGCGCTCGTTTAAATTTAATCTACCGGTGCAGAAAGCCATATTTAACGTGGGCATTCCTGCAAGCGTTGAATCTTTGCTGTTCAACGGCGGGAAACTCATCACCCAGGTGTTCATTGTAGGCATGGGTACGGCTTCTATTGCTGCCAACTATATCGCTAGTTCTGTGTTTTCCATAGTCAACGTACCAGGAAATGCTCTGGGTGTTGCTGCCACAACCCTTGTGGGTCAATACATGGGCAGAGGTGAAAAGGAAGAAGCCAGTGACACCATGGTGTATTTGACCAAACTGGCGTCGTTTTGCATGCTGATACTGTGCATGTTTACCTACCCCTTGGCCATTCCGCTGGCCAGGCTGTACAGCAGAAGCGCGGATGTTATAGCCTTATCTGCGCACCTCATTCGCCTGACATCAATAGCCACACCGCCCCTGTGGCCCATTGCTTTTGTGCTACCCGCCGGATTGAAAGGGGCAGGGGATACCAGATACACCATGGCAACGTCATTTTTGGGTATGTGGGCTTTTAGGATTGTTCTGGGGTATATCCTTGGTGTTCCCCTGAAAATGGGAGTGGCAGGAGTGTGGATTGGTATGTTTACCGATTGGCTGGTAAGGGGTGTCCTGTACTATTCGAGATTGAAGAAGGGTAAATGGCTGCAAAATGTAGTGATTCAAGACATGAGCAGCATGGCATGATGTATATTTTTGTGTAGAAAAAAGCGGTTTGGCAATGTTGTATATAGATAAAGCCTTTGACAAATAATAAGTGTCAAAGGAGGTTGCGCGATCATGAAAAATATAGCGGTACAGAAAGGCCTAAGCCATGTGGCGGATTATTTAAAAAATGCAGGTTATCGCGTATTTGAATTTGATACCAGCCAGAAAAATCACGGTGATTTTTTCGACGGTTTTGATGCAGTGGTATTTACCGGGCTAGATGATAACGTTATGGGTATTCAAAATACCAACATTAATGTTCCGTTTATAGAGGCCAGTGGAATGACTCCTGAGGAGATAAAAGATGCTATAGAGCGGAAATTACAATGAGCATAGAGAAACATAGACACCTCGATGGTAAAAGGACCTTTAATCATAGATTAAAGGTCCTTTTATCTTTTTAAAGGATTTTTCACAATTATGTAGAATATATATTTTATCAACAAAGAATATCAACTTTTTATTTTTGACACAAGCGAAGTAAAGGAGGTTATTAGGTGGAAAAAAAGGTTAAGGTGTTTACCGACAGCACGGCCGACCTTTCACCTCAGCAGCTTGAGGCTCTGAATATCTCTGTGCTCCCACTTTATGTGACCATGGGGGATAAGAGCTATCGCGATGGAGTGGACATAACCACTGCTCAGCTTTATAAGATGGTGGACGAGCTTCGGACTTTGCCCAAGACGGCTGCAGCGCCGGTGGAAGATTTTGTTACCGCCTTTAAGCCATGGGTAGACCAGGGTTACGACGTCATTTTTGTGGGTATTTCATCCAAGCTGTCGGCCACAATCCAAAATGCCCTGATTGCGGCCGATGAATTCGAGCCGGGCAGGGTGCACGTGGTGGATTCGCAGAACCTGTCTACCGGGATAGGGTTGCTGGCGGTAAAAGCGGCGGAGCTGGCCATGCAAGGCATGGGAGCACAGGAGATTGTAGAAAGGGTAAATGCGCTGGTACCCAAAGTGCGCACCAGTTTTGTGATAAGCACCCTTAAATACCTTCACATGGGAGGAAGGTGTACGTCGCTTCAGCTGATTGCAGGCACCGTCTTAAAAATCAAGCCCCAGATTATAGTAAAGGATGGGGGAATGATAGTAGGAGAAAAGTACAGGGGTAAAGACAAAAAAGTGCTGGATTCATTCTATGCAGATCACGTAGGAGATGGGAAAAACGTTGATCTGGAGAGGATATTCGTGACCCATTCTGATTACCAGGAGGGAGCAGAATACCTTGCTGAAAAGCTGAAAAACGAGCTGAACCCAAAAGAAGTGTGTATAACCTCTGCGGGGGCGGTCATATCAAGCCATTGTGGTCCCGGTACGGTAGGCATACTGTACCTGGAGAAATAAGGGTGGCGATCAACGTGGCAAAAGGGGTTTTCGAAACGAAAATCCCTTTTTGTTTTGCACCCATAAACGGAAGGACATTTGTAGCAAAATATTTCGAAGGGTGTTATAATACCATGTGTTAGAGGTTTTAAATTTTCCATTTTTAGAAAGGGTGAGGTGCCGTGGATGAACTCAAAAAATTGGAGGAGTTTAAAAAAATTGTTGAGGGCAGCGATAATATAGTCTTCTTTGGTGGAGCGGGGGTTTCTACCGAGAGCAACATACCCGACTTCAGGAGTGCTTCGGGCCTGTACAGCACCAGCCAAAAGACATCATATCCGCCAGAGGTGATGCTGAGCCACAGCTTCTTTATCAAGCACCCCGAGGAGTTCTATGAGTTTTATAAAAGTAAGATGGTATACAGGGATGCGAAGCCCAACGCGGCACACATTGCTTTGGCAAAGCTGGAAGAGCAGGGAAAGCTCAAAGCAGTCATAACCCAGAATATAGATGGGCTGCATCAGGCGGCCGGAAGCAAAAACGTGCTGGAACTTCACGGCTCCATCCACAGGAATTATTGCATGAAATGTGGAGAGCATTACGACCTAGATTATGTGATGGACAGCAAGGAACTGGTTCCAAAATGCGAGAAGTGCGGTGGGATAGTCAGGCCTGATGTGGTGCTATATGAGGAAAGCCTGGACATGGATGTGTTGTATAAATCCATACACTACGTTTCCAATGCAGATGTGCTGATAGTGGGAGGAACATCCCTCGTGGTATATCCCGCTGCCGGGCTGGTGGATTATTATAAAGGAGGCAAGCTGATACTCATCAACAAAACGTCAACGCCTTATGATTATAAGGCCAACATCGTTATACACGATAGCATAGGCAAGGTATTGTCCTATGTGGTAGGGTAAAATTAAATGCAATCTAAGTTAACGGCGCTTCATAAACTGCGAAAGCTTTAAGGCATATTGAAATTCTGTACCAAAGTATATTGATTTTGCAAGAAATACAAAAAAATGATATAATAATGTTTGAAACAGAACATATGTTCTTAAGAGGAGGAAAAAATGGGACAGACTTACGGAGTCAGCAGCATACAGGTACTGGAAGGACTCGATGCCGTTCGCATGCGACCGGGGATGTACATCGGTTCGACCGGCCAGCGGGGGCTTCATCATCTCCTTTGGGAGATTGTGGACAATGCAATCGACGAAGCAGCCAATGGCTTTGCAACCAGGATTTCGGTTACCATCCACGAGGATAACAGCGTAACGGTGGAGGATGACGGCAGAGGAATACCGGTGGATATACATCCGGCCCTGGGTATACCGGGGGTACAGGTGGTGTTTACCCACCTTCACGCCGGCGGAAAGTTTAACAACGAAAATTATCGATTTTCTGGCGGCTTACACGGTGTGGGCGCATCGGTGGTAAACGCCTTGTCCCGATGGCTGGAAGTGGAGGTAAAGAGGGACGGGAAGCTTTACCGGCAGAGGTTTGAAAGCGTGTACGATCCGCAGCTTAAAAAAGTTGTTGCAGGCAAGCCCGTCACTCCCCTGGAGGTTATAGGCAGCGCTACTGGAACGGGCACCAAGGTGCGTTTTTTACCAGATGATCGCATATTTGAGGATGTGCGCATGAATGCCGATATCGTTTCAAGGCGGCTTAAGGAACTGGCCTATTTGAATGGCGGAGTGACCATAGAATTTTATGATGAGCGGATAAAGGATGCTGGTAGCAGGCGTACTTTTTGTTACAATGGCGGTATCGTTGACTTTGTAAAGTATCTCAACGAGGATAAAAACGTGCTCCACAGCGATGTCATATATATTGAAGGTGAGAAGGAAGGCATATTTGTTCAAATCGCCATTCAATACACCGATTCCTATACCGAGAGCATTTTTTCGTACGTAAACAACATCCCTACCACCGAAGGGGGAACCCATGAAACGGGCTTTAAGTCGGCGCTTACTAAGGTTTTGAACGACTATGCCAGGAAGTACAATTATTTAAAGGACAGGGATCCAAACCTTTCGGGCGAGGATTTCCGTGAAGGTATCACTGCGGTTATCTCCCTCAAGATGAACAACGTACAGTTTGAAGGGCAGACCAAGACCAAGCTGGGCAATACCGAGGCAAGGGTGGCTCTGGAGGCCATCGTCTCCGAACAGCTGGGCCATTACCTTGAACAGCCAGTCAACAGCGAGACAGCAAAGCTGATCATAGAAAAGGCCATAAAAGCGGCCAAGGTGAGGGAAGCGGCCAGAAAGGCCCGTGAAATTGCGCGGAAGAAAAGCAGTTTGGAAGGAGCGCCTTTGGTTGGAAAGCTGGCCAGCTGTACTGGCAGGGACCCAAGATTGAATGAGCTGTTTATCGTGGAGGGCGAATCGGCCGGCGGTTCCGCCAAGCAGGGGAGGGACAGAAGGTTTCAGGCAATACTTCCACTGCGAGGCAAGCCGCTTAACGCCGAGAAGAAAAGGCTGGATCAGGTGCTGAGCAATGAGGAATTTGCCACCATCATCTCTGCGCTGGGCACCGGTATTGGCGAGGATTTCAATTTGGCCAATCTGAAATACCACAAGGTGATAATACTATCCGATGCCGACCAGGACGGGGCACACATACGGGCCATTTTGCTCACCTTCTTTTTCCGCTACATGAAAGAGCTCATTACCAACGGCCATCTGTACATTGGCCTGCCACCCTTGTACAGGGTCACCGATGGAAAGAGAGAGGAATACGTTTACAACGATGAGGAGCTCAAGAGAGTCGTAAAGAGCATGGGGAAGAGGTACACCATACAGCGCTATAAGGGCTTGGGAGAGATGAATCCAGAGCAGCTGTGGGAGACCACAATGAATCCTCAAAAGAGGAAGATAATACAGGTTACGGTAGAGGATGCGGCCGAGGCCGACAGGCTGGTCACCATTTTGATGGGAGATAAGGTTCAGCCGCGAAAGGAATATATAAGCGCTTATGCCAATTTCAATAAAGTAGACGTTTTGCAAGAGATGGGAGTGTAGTTGAGGCATGGCGTCGAAAAGGATGGATAACGAATTTATGCAGAATCAGGACAACGTGATTCAAAAACCCCTGGAAGAAGTCATGCACGAGTCCATCATCCCGTATGCCGAGTACGTGATTATGGATCGGGCACTGCCCAGGGTGGAGGATGGACTTAAGCCGGTGCAGCGGAGGATACTTTATACCATGTACGAGCTGGGCCTCACACCTGATAAGCCGCACCGTAAGTCGGCCAGAATCGTGGGCGATACCCTAGGTAAATACCACCCTCACGGCGATGCATCGGTTTATGAGGCGATGGTGAGGATGGCGCAGGATTTCAACATGAGGGCGTTGCTGGTGGATGGATACGGCAACTTTGGCTCCATAGACGGGGATACGGCTGCCGCCATGCGGTATACCGAGGCACGCCTCACGCCTTTGGCAATGGAGATGCTGAGGGACATCGATAAGGACACCGTCAAGTTCAGCTTGAACTTTGATGATACCCTAAAGGAGCCTGATATGCTTCCGGGGAGATTTCCCAATGTGCTGGTCAACGGCGCTTCGGGCATCGCCGTGGGCATGGCGACGAATATTCCTCCTCATAATTTGGGTGAGGCCATAGATGCGGTGATAGCTCAGATGGAAAACCCCGATATTTCGCTGGATGAGCTGCTCAAAATCATGCCGGGGCCGGATTTCCCCACCGGAGGGATTATAATAGGCCAGGATGAGATAAAAAAGGCATATGAAACCGGGCACGGCAGGATTTTTTTGAGAGCCAGGGTAGAGGTAGAGGATGCTCCCGGAGGAAAGAAGCTGCTGGTGATAAAGGAGCTGCCTTATCAGGTTAACAAAGCGGCGCTGCTTGAAAAGATTTTGAATTTGAGCGAGGAGAAAAAAGGGGTACTAACCGGTATAGCCGACATTCGCGACGAGTCGGATAGGCAGGGCATACGCGCCGTCATTGAGCTTAAAAAGGATGCTGCCCCAGAAAAGATCCTCAATTATCTGTATAAATATTCCGATCTGCAAGTCTCGTTTGGGATTAATATGGTTGTCATTGCCGATGGAAAGCCGCAGCAGCTGGGGCTTAAAGCAATTATAGATTACTACATTCGCCATCAGAAGGATGTGGTCACCCGCCGCACCAGGTACGAATTGGATAAGGCCAAGGCACGGCAACATATCCTGGAAGGGCTCATGGTGGCAATACAGAACATAGACGAGGTGATAGCCATTATCCGTTCATCTGAAAATCCCGGCAAGGCAAAACAAAGGCTGATGGATAAGTTCAATTTGACCGACGTTCAGGCCCAGGCCATACTGGACATGAGGCTTCAAAAGCTCACAGGTCTTGAGATATCAAACCTCAAGAAGGAGTATGAGGACTTGACCAGGCAGATACGGCGGTTGGAGAACATACTCTCATCGGAGCAGGCTTTAATAAATGTCATCAAGCAAGAACTGCTTGAGATAAAGGAAAAGTATGCTGACCCTCGGAGGACAAAGATAATTGAAGACGTCAAGGAAGCCGAGATAAGTGTCGAGGACTTGATATACGTCGAGGATGCCGTTATCACCCTTTCTCATAACCAGTATATAAAGAGGGTTCCGGCCAAATCGTACAGCCGTTCCAGCCGCGACGTCGAAAGTGTCGAAACCGGTGACGGAGATTATATAGAGTTTGTGGTTGAGTCGGCCACCGACCACAAAGTGCTTATTTTTACAGATGTAGGTAACTGTTACACTCTGGCCTGCAACGACATTCCGGAAGGGAAATGGCGTGACAGGGGCGTGCCGCTGTATACACTGGTCAATTCCCTTGAGGGCGGTGAAAGGCCGGTGGCTGTACTCTCTGTAAAAGAGTTTGCGGAAGATCAATACATTCAGTTCTATACAGCTATGGGCATGATAAAGAGGACACCCCTTATCGAGTACAATGCCAAAAAGACCAAGATACAGGCCTGCGGGCTCAATGAGGGAGACAAGGTGGTGGCAGTCGAACTGACTCGCGGAGATAGAGATGTGATGCTTATCACCAGGGAAGGGATGAGCATCCGTTTCCACGGGGATGAAGTGCCAAGTGTGGGTAGGACCGCCAAGGGGGTTAAGGCTATAAGGCTTAAAGAGGACGATGAGGTGATCTTTGCTAGCGAGGTGGATGACGAAGGCGAGATTGTGGTGGTCACCGACAGGGGATTCGTCAAGCGAACCCTTCTGGTGGATTACCAGCCCCAGGGGCGTGGTGGTGTTGGCTTTAGAACCATCCGGTTTGCCAAGAATAAATCCAACGGCCGATATCTGGTTGCTGCCTTCTACGTTAAGGAGCCCTATGAAATCATCCTGCAGCAGAAGGATGGCACGGTGACCAGGGTAAGCACCGAATCCATTGCCATAACCGAAAGAGATGGGGCAGGAGAGGCGGCTTTGCTGGTGCTCATGGACAACGAGGTGTGCGCGGCGTATAGGAATTATAAGGATTAAAGGATAATAAAAGCAATGATTATACTGGGAAGATATAAGGTATCTAAAAAATAAAAAATATAAGGCAGCTTGTATTAGACTGCCTTATATTTTTTGACCAGCCTAAACTCCTCTTTCACTTCCTCGGGCGGTTCTTTGGTTAGCAGCGATACCACCACAATGGCCACGCAGGATATAACAAATGCAGGAAGCAGCTCGTATATTTTGAAGATTCCTCCCAAGGGGCTAAGAAACAGTTTTCATATGAACACCGTCGCACCGCCAGAAACCATTCCGGCGATGGCTCCTGCCCTGGTGGTTCTCTCCCAGAACAGCGAAAACAGTATGATTGGCCCGAAGGTTGCGCCAAAGCCTGCCCATGCAAAGGATACAACTCTGAATATGATGCTGTTTTCGTCAAGGGCGATGATCATTGCTATTACGGAGATAACAAGCAGTGTTAGCCTTGTCATGCGCAATACAGTCCTGTCATCCGCTTCTTTTTTGAGGATACCCTGGAATATGTTTTTTGAAAACGACGAAGCGGCTATGAGCAGGTAGGAATCGGCTGAGCTGATGGTTGCTGCAAGTATCCCTGCCAGGACGATTCCGGCAAATATTGGAATAAAGAATTTGGTTGACATTAAAATAAATATGTTCTCCGATACACTTTGAGTGAGGAATGCACTGGGATAGAGTATTCTGCCCGTTATGCCTATGATAACCGCTGCTGCCAGCGAGATTATAACCCAAACGGTTGCAATCCTTCTCGAGAATTTGATGTTGCTTGATTTGTTGATTGCCATGAACTTTACCAGCACTTGAGGCATGCCGAAGTAGCCCAATCCCCAGGAAAGGATGGATATTATCGATAGCCAATCGTATTTAGCTGGTTCTCCGAATACAGGCTTGCCGTTTTCAATTTGCTGTACTCCATCTATAATCTTTGGCTGCGCGATTGAAAATATGTCAAAGAAGCCGGGGATGGCTTTTGCTTTTTCAATTACCGAAGAAATCCCTCCTGCCACAAAGATGCCAGATACCAGGACAACGGTAAGAGCAAAGAACATTATTACTCCCTGCATGAAATCCGATGCACTTTCTGCCAGAAATCCTCCTATAAATGTGTATGAAACTACAAACACAGCCCCCACAATCATGCTATAGACGTACCTGCTTCCAAACAGCATGCTGAAGAGCTTTCCGACGGCTACAAAGCAGCTTGCGGCATAGATGCTAAAAAAGACCAGTATGAAAAGGGCTGCGATGGTCATTATCACCTTTTTATCTTCCTTGAACCTGTTGCTTAAAAAGTCGGGAATGGTTATTGCATCTCCAGCAATGTGGGAATATATGCGCAGCCTCTTTGCCACAAGCAGCCAGTTCAAATAGGTGCCTATACACAGTCCTAATGCCGTCCAAAACGCTTCTCCCAAGCCCGACCAGTAGGCAATTCCCGGGAGTCCCATGAGCAGCCATCCGCTCATGTCGGAAGCCTCGGCAGCCATGGCGGTGACCCACGGTCCCAGGGACCTGCCGCCTATGAGGTAGTTGTGGCTGCTCTCGTTTGCGCGCTTTGCGTAATAGACTCCTATGCCAATAACCGCTGAGATATAGATTACCATTGCGATTATGATCTGAAGCTTGTCCATATCCATGCTACCATCACTCCTGATTGTTTATGGATTTTACGTAGGTGTACACAATGAATACATTATAAAGCATATTTATGCAGCCACGCAATATGGAGTTTTCAGTGCTTTGACTTCTCCCCGCCCTGGAAGGGGCGAGGATTCTTGACAGCTCCGAATTTCAGGCCGTCTTCCCTACTGGGTGGATATTCCACTCAATAGGGCAACACAGGTGTGGTGTGTACCTCACACCTGTGGGGTAAGCCAATAGCCCTACTACCAGGCTTAAAGAGC